>JBFGUQ010000135.1:0-6733 GCA_041565515.1 Rhodocyclaceae bacterium
ACGACCTGCAGATAGTGGTCACCCTCGTCGCGCAGCAGATTGACGGTGAAGGGGTCGAGCGGCACGAAAGTCGGCGGCTTGCTCAGGTCGACCGTGCTGGAAACCGCGGCGGGAGGGGCTTCCTTCGCCTCGGCGCTGTCGCCCGACGAGCCCTTGTTCTTGAGCAGCAGCAGGGCGCCGACCCCGCCTGCGACCACGATCAGCAGCACGAGCAGGACGATGACGATGATGATGAGCAGCTTGCTTTTCTTCTTCGGTGCTTCTTCGCCGCCTGCTTCCGGTTTTGCTGGCGCCTTCGCCATGCGATTCTCCTGAGTATCGAATTCGATTATCCCGGATGGTCGCACGCCGCGAAGCGCGGAAAAGTGGGGCAGAGCCGCCCCTATTCATGCGCTTCAGGCGAAGGTGTCGACCAGCCCGTCATGTTGTCGCAGCCAGGCCGAAGCCGAACCACCCTCGGCAAGCGCCTCGCCCGAGTCGTTGCTGCGCCCGCCACGTCCTCCACTGCCATTGCCCTCGGCGCCGGCCTGCTGCTCGCCCGAGGTGCTGACGCTGGTCTGGCCGAGGCTGATGCCCGCCTGCTGCAGGATCTCGCGCAGCCGCGGCAGCGACTGCTCGAGCGCCTCGCGCGCGGCCTGGTTCGACGCCACGAACTGCGCCGTGGTCTGGTCGCCGTTGAGGTTGATCGAGACCTCGAGCTTGCCCAGGTTCGGCGGCGTCAGCACCAGTTCGGCCTTGCTCTCGGCGCGTCCCAGCATCCAGCGCACCTGGTTGCCGACGTCTTCGGCCCAGGCGCTGCGCCCCGCCGGCGTACTGACCGGCAGTTGCGGCATCGTCGCCGCTGCACCCTGCGGGTGGCGCAGCGACGCCAGCGTGTTCAGGCCATGGTGCACGGTGCTGCCGGTCTGCGCACCGCCTTGCACCGGCAACTCGCCCTTCAGCGCCTGCAATGCGCTCGCCTGCCTGTCGGCAAACAACGTGGTCGCCTGTCGCGCCTGCAGCAGCAGCGCGGGATTCAAGCCTTCGCGGCCTGCCCCCTGCGCGCCTGCATCTGTTTTCGGCATCAGGCCGGGATTCTGAAGGGTTTTTTGCTTGCCGTCGGCCGCGAGCAGGTCCAGCTCGGTGTCGGTCGCCGTGCTGCCGGCGCCGGCCTGGCCTGGCAACAGGGCGGCAATCGCTGCCGGCAGGCCGGCAACCAGCGCCGGGTCGATGTTGCCGCCATCGGCCTGCGCCGCTGCCGCCGCGGCGTTGGTCGGGCCCGGGGCCGGGGCGTCGCCGGCGCTCTTCTCACCGCCGCCCTCGCCCTTGCCGCCCTTGCGCCCGGCGGCGTCGGCGGCGGCCTTGTCGGCGGGCGCACCCGCCTCGGCTTCGGCCGACTGGCCCGCCTGTTGCGTCTCGTCGCGACGGCCCGCATCGCCCGAGCCCTTGTGCCCGGATTCCCGCGGCGCCTCGCTCGAGCTCTTGCGCTCGGGTTCGCGCGGGCGGGCGGGCGGCTCGGTACGGGGCTCGATGTCGGGCTTTTCGCTCGGCTGCGCCCGCTGGTCGGCGAGCCGCCCCTGCAGCGTGCTCGAGAAGCTCTGCTGCAGGAAGCTGTTGGCGCCGTCGAGACCGGCACGGACACCCTGGGATGTCATGCCCTGCATCAGGGTCTGGGTCAGGTTCAGCGGGGAGACGGGTGTGGGCATGGCGGCTAACCTCGGCGAAGCGCTTCGAGCGCAGGTGTCGCCACGGATACAGCAAACGCCGTGCCAGGACTTCGGGTGCGCCGCAAAGGGGCGCGCCGGCCCGGCAGCTTCAGTCTTCGCCGGGCAGGTTGCGCCGCGCGGCATGCTCGTCGGTGAGGCGCTGTTCCTGGCGGGCCTCGCCGCGAGCCACGCCGGCCTGGTGACGCTGCGACAGGGTGTCGAAGGCCTTGAGCTTGTTGCGCTGCTCGAGCCAGGTCTGCTGGCCCTGGGCGGTGTGGGCGCGCGAGCGCTCGACGATCTGGCGCTGGGCGCCGATCGCATCGTCGAGGCGACCGATGAAGCTGCTGAAGTTGCGCCAGGCGTCCGGGCCGATGCCGTCGCGCACCGCCTGCATGAAGCGCTCGTGGTATTCCTGGCGGTAGTCCTCGAGGATCTTGAGCTTCTGCTCGAGGTCGCGCTCGTTCGCGATGCGTTCGCCGAGCTCGCGCGCGGCCTCGTCGGTGCGCGTCTGGGCGAGGTCCAGCAGGGGCTTGAGGTGGAACCGATCCTTCATGGCCTTGTTCATTGTCATGAGCGGGAGGCCGTGATTCTACCTTGCTGCACCGCAACTGCGCGGGCGCAGATCACGCCGCCGCGGCAAATACCTGTGCCAGCTTCTCGATCGCGCCGTCATACGGCTCGCGCTCGTGGATGCCCTGTTGCAGGAAGGCTTCCAGGCGCGGGTAGAGCTTCACCGCCATGTCGAGCACCGGGTCGGCACCTGCCTGGTAGGCGCCCACGGCGATGAGGTCGCGCGAGCGCTGGTAGCGCGAGAAGAATTGCTTGAACTGGCGCACGACGTTGAAATGGTCGTCGCCGACGAGGTTGTGCATCGCGCGCGAGATCGACTGCTCGATGTCGAGCGCGGGGTAGTGGCCCTGGTCGGCGAGGCTGCGGGTGAGCACGAAGTGGCCGTCGAGAATCGCGCGCGCGGCGTCGGCGATCGGATCCTGCTGGTCGTCGCCCTCGGCGAGCACGGTGTAGAAGGCGGTGATCGAGCCGCCGCCCTCGGGGCCGTTGCCGGCGCGCTCCACCAGCGCCGGCAGGCGGGCGAACACGCTCGGCGGGTAGCCGCGGGTCACCGGCGGCTCGCCGATCGCCAGCGCGATCTCGCGCTGGGCCATCGCATAGCGCGTGAGCGAATCCATGATCAGCAGCACGTCCTGGCCCTGGTCGCGGAAGTGTTCCGCCACCGTGGTGGCGTAGGCCGCGCCCTGCATGCGCATCAGCGGGCTGGCGTCGGCCGGGGCCGCCACCACCACCGAACGCGCCAGGCCCTCGGCGCCCAGGCTCTGCTCGATGAACTCCTTCACCTCGCGGCCGCGCTCGCCGATCAGGCCGACGACGATGACGTCGGCGGCGGTATAGCGCGCCATCATGCCGATCAGCACCGACTTGCCCACGCCGGAGCCGGCGAACAGGCCGAGGCGCTGCCCGCGGCCGACGGTGAGCAGCGCGTTGATGGCGCGAACACCCACGTCCAGCGGCTGCGAGATCGGCGCACGCGCCAGCGGGTTGATCGCGCGGCCCTGCAGCGAGCGCGATTCCTGGGTGTGAATTGGGCCGTGGTTGTCCAGCGGGCGGCCTGCGCCGTCGACCACGCGGCCGAGCAGGGCCTCGCCCACCGGCAGGTGCTTGGCGCGGTCGGCGGCGCGACGGCGAGGTCCGAGCGGCTTGCCTGGCACCAGGCGCGGCACGCCCACTTCCATCGGCAGCACGCGGGCGCCGGGCGCGAGGCCGAAGACGTCGTCGGTCGGCATCATGAAGAGCTTTTCGCCGCTGAAGCCGACGACCTCGGCCTCGACCGCGCCGCCGCCGGGCACGAGCACCCGGCAGCCCGAGCCGAGCGGCAGCTTGAGGCCGGCTGCCTCCATGACCAGGCCGTTGATCCGGGTCAGGCGGCCCGATACCTCGAACGGACTGCAGCCATTGGCAAGGCGCCGACCGTCGTCGAGAAAGCTGCGCCAGAGCTCGCCGTGATGTTTCATGGTGCGTTGCCGTTGCCGTTGCCGTTGCCGTCGGGCTCGTCACTGGCCGTGGCCGCCGGGTTTGCGTCGGGAGGGGCATGCGCGCCGTCGTTCGTGGCGGCCTGGGCGTGCGGCGGTGCTGCGTCGGCCTTGCGGGGGGTGGGGCGGTCGCCTCCGCGCCGCCGTTGCTCGGGCTTGATGCCCCCGGCGGCCGGCTCCGCCGGCGCCCACAGCGGACGCTCACGGCCGAGGGTCTCGAGCACCCGACGCCAGCGCGTCTCCAGGGTGGCATCGACCTGGGCGCCGAGCGCATCGATGCGGCAGTCGCCGCGCGCGAGCGTGGCGTCCTCGGTCAGCCGATGGCCGGCGTGCGACAGTTGCTCGCCCAGGTGTTCGCGCGCCAGCGCCAGGTCGTCGGGATGGAGCCGGACCTGGGCGTGGCCCTGCGGCACCTGCAGCAGGGCCGCGCGCACCGTCTCGAGCACCACCTCGGGGTGTGCGTCCAGGGTGTGCCTGACCATCTGTCGCGCCAGTTCGATCGCGAGCGCCATCAGCTCCTCGGCGACCTCGTTGTCGAGCTGGGTCATCGCCTGGTCGAAGCCCTCGGCCAGCGCGGCCAGGCGTGCGGCGTGCTCTTCGGCGCCGGCCCTGCCTTCCTCGAGTCCCTCGGCGCGGCCCGCTTCCAGGCCGGCGGCATAGCCTTCGCTGCGGCCCTCCTCGAAGCCGGCCGCCCGCGCCTCGTCGTGCATGCGCTCGATGTCCTCCGCGGTGGGCAGCTGCAGGCCGGCGAAGTCGTCGTGGGCCGGCTCGGGCGCCTCGACCGGCGCCGGCTTCGGCGGTGGTGGCGCCGCCGCCGGTTGGCTCGGCGCGTCGGCCCCTTCGGGCCGGTCGGGTGCGTCGAAATCCGGCGGCTGCCAGCGCCGATAGGCGCCCACCGCCTGGTGGCGCGAGATGCTCATGCCGGACTCCGCCGGCAGCGGCGCATGCGCTTAGACGAAACCATCGTCGCCGCCCTTGCCGCCGATCATGAGCTGGCCTTCCTCGGCCAGGCGCCGCACGATCTTGAGGATCTCCTTCTGCTCGGCCTCGACCTCGGACAGGCGCACCGGACCGCGGGCCTCGAGGTCCTCGCGCAGCATCTCGGCGGCGCGGCTGGACATGTTCTTGAACACCTTTTCTCGCAGTTCGGGCGGCGCGCCCTTGAGGGCGACGATCAGCGAGTCGGACTGCACCTCGCGCAGGATGGTCTGGATGCCGCGGTCGTCGATGTCGAGCAGGTTCTCGAACACGAACATCTCGTCGAGGATGCGTTGCGCGAGCTCGGCGTCGTATTCGCGCACGTTGTCGATGACGGCGGTTTCCTGTGCCGAGCCGACGAAGTTGAGGATCTCGGCCGCATGGCGCACGCCACCCATCGCCGCCTTCTTCGCGGTGGGGGCGCCGGCGAGCATGCGGGTGAGGGCGTCGTTGAGCTCCTTCAGCGCCGCCGGCTGCACGCCGTCGAGCGTGGCGATGCGCAGCACCACGTCGTTGCGCAGGCGGTCGTTGAAGTGCTTGAGGATCTCGCCCGCCTGGTCGTACTCCAGGTGCACCAGGATGGTGGCGATGATCTGCGGGTGCTCGCTCTTGATCAGGTCGGCCGCGGTGGCGGCGTCCATCCACTTCAGGCTCTCGATGCCGGCGGTGTCCGAGCCCTGCAGCATGCGCGACAGCAGGTGGCCGGCGCGCTCGTCGCCGAGCGCCTTGGTCAGCATCTGGCGGATCTGGTCCTCGTCGGCGTGGATCGGCGAGCCCTTCTCGAAGTGGGTGTCGAGCTCGGCGAGCAGCGGCTCGACCCTGGCCCGGGACTGCGGCGGCAGCGTCGCCATCTTCATGCCGAGTTTCTGCACCTCGCGCGCGCCGAGGTGCTTGAGCACCTCGGCCGCCTCGTCGGGGCCGAGCGTCAGCAGCAGCAGTGCGGCCTTCTCCAGTCCTTCTTCCGGCGAACTCACTTGCGTGCCTCCTCATTGACGCCGAGCCAGTCCTTGAGCAGCTCGGCCACCAGTTTGGGGTCGGCACGGGCATGCTGTCGAGCGCGCTCCAGTTTCGCCTCGTAGGTATCGCCGGTGGCTTCGGCCGACAGGGTGACGCGCGCGCCTTCCTCGCCTTCCTCGCCTTCTTCGCCCTCGAAGCCCGGCGCGGCGGCTTCGGCCTTCTCCTTCGGCGGCACCACGCTGCGCATCAGTGGGCGGATCACGCCGAAGTAGGCGAACAGCACCGCGACCAGCGCCAGCAGCCAGCCCAGGCCTTCCTTGCCGAGGGCGATCACGTCCGGATCCTTCCACAGGGGCGGGGGCGGTTCCACCGCCTCGGCGGCGAAGGAGCTGTTGGCGACGTTGATGGTGTCCCCGCGGGTGGCGTTGTAGCCGACTGCCTCGCGCACCAGGTTGTTGATGCGGGCGATCTCGTCGTCGCTCAGCGGCACCGACTGCACCGTGCCGTCGGCCGCGGTCACGCTGCGGTTGTTGAGCACCACCGCCACCGACAGGCGGCGGATCTGGCCGATGGCTTGCTTCAGGTGCTGGATCCGGCGGTCGACCTCGTAGTTGAGCACCGCGCTGCGGTTGGTGCTGAGCGCGCCCTGGGCGTTGGCGCCCTGGCCGGGCGGCGTGCCCGGGGTGGTGATCGGCGCCGTCGCCGGCACCGGCGGCTGGTTGGTCAGTGCGCCGGGCACGCCCTGGGCGCCCGGCGCCGGATTGACGATCTCGCTGGTCTGCTGGCTGCGGACCGCCTGGTCGGGCGAGGGGTTGGGCTTGAAGGTCTCGTCGGTCTGCTCCACCTGGTTGAAGTCGACGTCCGCCGCCACCTGGGCGCGGAAGTTCTCCTTGCCGACGATCGGCACCAGGATGTTCTCGATGCGCTGGATGAAGCCGGCCTCGAGCGCCTTGACGTAGTCGAGCTGGGTCGGGTCCAGGCCGGCCCGCAGCAGCGGGTCGGATTTCGAGGTCAGCAGTTCGCCGTTCTGGTTGACGATGCTCACGCCCGCCGCCGTCATGCGCGGCA
>JBFGUQ010000136.1:0-6713 GCA_041565515.1 Rhodocyclaceae bacterium
AGCTCGACTGGGCCCATATCGAGAAATGCCGCGCGGTCGGCACCGAGCGTTTCCGCAATTCGGTGGCCGAGGTCATGGCCGTTCTGGAAGGCATGATCGGCAAGGGCCGCAACGTCTTCTTCGCCCACACGATGGCCGGCGGCATTCCCAAGGCCAAGGTGTTCATGGTGATCGCCAATCGCATCTACAAGGGGCGCGGCGACCGCTTCATGTCGGCCCAGACCCTGCTCGACAGCGATCTGGGCAAGCTGATCCTGCAGAACTTCGATGAAGTGTCGGCCAACACCTTCCAGCACCTGATCGAAGGCAGTGCGGCGATCCGTGCGCGTGTCGAGGCTGCCGGCGGACAGGTCCGCTACTCGGCCTACGGCTACCACGGCACGGCGATCCTGATCGACGGCCGCTACCAGTGGCAGACCTACACCAACTACACCCAGGGCTTCGCCAAGATGCGGCTCGAACGCATCGCCCAGGCGGCGTGGGACAGCGGCATCAAGGCCACTGTCTATAACTGCCCCGAAATCCGCACCAACTCCACCGACGTCTTCGCCGGCGTGGAACTGCCGCTGATTTCGCTGCTCGATGCGCTGAAGAAGGAAGGTGGCGGTGAATGGGCCGAGGCGCAGTGGCAGGCCTGCCGCGAGCTCCTGGCCGACGGCTTCACGCTGGAGGACGTGCTGCGCAAGGTCGCGGATTTCCAGGGCAGCGAGGTGATGCGGGGCTTCCGTGATTTCGCCGCGTGGCCGATGCCGAACACCGCGGCCCAGGCCGACCTGACGATCGGCACCTCGGAGGAGATCGTGCACATGCACAAGGACCGCAAGGCCTTGATCACCGATCTGCTCAGCGGCCTCGTGCTGGAGGCCACCGGCGCCCTGATCTTCCACGAGTCGTCGGCGCCGGCAGGCCCGGTGCTGTGGCTCAATCACGACATCGTCGCGCGGCAGCTCAACCTGCTCCACGCCTGAGGGCGGCCACCCGGCCGCCCCGCCATCGCGGCGCGCATCGGCGAACTGCCGCAGCCGGTGGATGCCGAGCCCCGGGGGGCGGCGCTCAGGCCGGCACCGGCGCGGGCGCAACCGGCGCCTCGCGGATGGGCAGGTTCACCACTGCCGCCGCGGCCGCGAGCGCGATGTCGGCGTACCACATCCACGTGTAGTCCCCAGTCATCGTGATGCTCAGCCCGCCGAGCCAGGCGCCGAGGAAGCCGCCGATCTGGTGCGAAAGCAGGGTCAGCCCGAACAGCGTCGCCAGGTAGCGCACGCCGAAGAGCTTGCCGACAAGCGCGGCGGTCGGGGGTACGGTCGCGAGCCAGGTGAAGCCGAGACCGGCGGCGAACAGGTAGAAGGTCAGCTCCGTCTTCGGTGCCATCAGGTAGACCGCGATCAGCAGCGCGCGTGAGCCGTACATTGCAGCGAGGACGTGCTTGCTGCGATAGCGCGCAATGCTGGCGCCGGCATAGAGGCTGCCGAAGATGTTGGCGAGGCCGATGATCGCGAGCGACCAGCTCGCCACCGAGGGCGGCAGGCCGCACAGGTCGACCTCCCCGGGCAGGTGGGTGACGAGAAAGGCGATATGGAAGCCGCAGGTGAAGAAGCCCGCGTGCAGCAGCAGGTAGCTGCGGTCGCCGAGCGCATTGCGGATCGCGCGCAGGGCGCCGGTGTTCTCTTCGAGGTGGTGCGCTGGCGCCTGGCCGCGGCGCGCCACCTTGCCGATCAGCGGCAAGGCCATCAGCGTCATCGCCGCCATCGACCACATCGCACCCATCCAGCCGAAGGCCTGTATCAGCTTCTGCAGCACGGGGGCGAAGACGAACTGGCCGAACGAGCCGCCGGCGTTGATGACGCCCGAGGCCGCGCCGCGCGCCTCCGGCGGCAGGCGCTGGGCGGCCGCGCCGATCAGCACCGAGAAGCTGCCGGCGCCCGAGCCGATTGCCGACAGCAGCCCCAGCGACACCACCAGGCCGAAGCCCGAGTCCATGAAGGGGGTGATCGCGCTGCCGAGCGCGAGCAACACGATGCCGCCGATCAGCACCGCGCGGGGGCCGTAGCGGTCGGCGACGGCGCCCGCGATAGGCTGGATCGCGCCCCAGGTGAACTGGGCGATCGCCAGCGCCAGGCTGATCGAGGCGATGCCGAGGCCGGTCGCCGAATTGATCGGGCTCACGAACAGGCCGAGCGACTGGCGCGCACCCATGGTGATGGCGAGGATGCCGGCCGCGGCGAGGGTGACGATCAGCACTTCGGGCCGGCGCAGGGTGTTGAACATGTTGAGCACCTGAGAGGACAGGACGGCCGCGAAGCAGCAGGCGAGGATGCGAGCGGCGGGACGATATCAGGATAGTTTCCGGATCGGCGGTGAAAAAGCCCATAATCCGATGCACCGCGTCAACGAATCATTGACAAATGTCTGGTGTAACCCTCGTCGTGCACCCGCGCGCGCCAGCGACAAGGCGGCCCAGCCCCGTATGAGCTGGCTTCCGGCATGGGAGAGCTTCGTGCGCGTGGTCGAGGGCGGCAGCATGGCCGCCGCGGCGCGGGCGCTGGGTTGCAGCCGCGCGCAGGTGAGCAAGCAGGTCGCCGAGCTCGAGCGCGCGTTCGGCCTGCGCCTGTTCGAGCGCTCCACCCGGCGGCTGGCGCTCACGCCGGCCGGCGAGGTCTTCCACCGGCACGCGCTGCAGGCGCTCGAGGCGGTGGCCGGCACGGAACTCGCGGTGCACAACCTCGGCGAGGTGCCGCGCGGCACGCTGCGGGTGAGCGCCACAGTGACCTTCGGCCGGCACTGGATCGCACCGCTCGTTCCCGAGCTCACTGCAGCCCATCCCGAGCTCGAATGCGAGCTGGTGCTGACCGACAACGTCGTCGACCTGGTGGGCGACAACATCGACCTCGCGCTGCGCATGACACGGCTGCCGCCGGAGGAAGCGGTCGCCCGCAGGATCGCGAGCCTGCGCCGGGTGATCTGCGCCGCGCCCGCCTATCTGGAGCGCCATGGCACACCGCGCTCGCCCGACGAGCTGACTCGGCACCAGTGCCTGAGCTACGTGCTGCGCGACGACAAGACCTGGTCCCTGCTCGACGCGCGCGGCGTGGAGGTGCGCGTGCCGGTGCGCAGCCGCTTCCATTTCAACAGCGCCGACTGCATGCTCGACGCGGTGCTCGCCGGCCACGGCATCGCGATCCTGCCGACCTACCTGTGCCACCGCGAGCTCGCGAGCGGGGCGCTGCGTACCGTGCTCGACGACCACGAGCCCAGCATCGTGTTCGGCCGCGAGCTCTACGCATGCTTCACCCCCAGCCGGGCGCGCGTGCCCAAGGTCAAGGTGCTGCTGGACGCGCTGTACAGGCGCTTCCAGCCGGTTCCGCCGTGGGAGCGCGCGGCGGGGCACGCCGGGCCATAGCGCCAGAACAGCGCCGGCCCGGCGTCCGGACTTGTCACGCCCGCAGCATCGGCAGCAGCAGGACCAGGGTGAGCGGCAGGGTGAAGAAGGCCAGCACCGTCTGGGCGGTGATGATCGAGGCCATCGCCGGCGCGTTGCCGCCGAGTTGCCGTGCCAGCACGTAGGCCGACGGGGCGGTGGGCACGGCCATGAAGATGACGACCACCACCGCCGTCAGCCCCTCGAGGCCGAGCCACTGACCGATCAGCAGCGCCGCGACCGGCTTGAGCGCGAACTGGATCGCGGAGGTGAACGCGATCATGTCGATGCTGCCGCGGACCGACTCCAGCCGCAGTGCCGCCCCCACCGCCAGCAGCGCCATCGGCAATGCCGCCTTGCCGAGCATCAGCAGCTGGTTCTCGAGTACCGGCACCAGCCCGATGCCGCTCAGGTTCAGGCCCAGCCCGACCAGGCTGCCCAGGATGAGCGGGTTGGTGAGCAGTTGCCGGGGCAGCTTTCGCCAGGCACCGACCTGGTCGTTCGTCAGCGAGAACACCGAGACGCACAGGATGTTCACCGCGATGACGATGACCACCATCGCCAGCGCGCCGATCACCAAGCCTTCGTTGCCGAACAGGTTGTCGACCAGCGCAAGGGCGACGAAGCTGTTGAAGCGCACGCCGCCCTGGAACACCGAGGTGAAGGAGGGCATGTCGACCGGCCGGAAGCGCCATTGCCAGGCCGCGATCAGCGCGCTGCAAAGGAGCAGGACCGTGACCAGCGTCGCGGACACCTCGCCCATGGCCAGCCCGTCCAGCGACCGGTTTGCCAGCGAAACCACCAGCAGGGCCGGCGCGAAAAGGTAGTAGGTGAGCTTCTCCAGCCCGATCCACACTGGTTCGCCCACCCCGAAGCGATGCCGGGCCAGATAGCCGAGCAGCACTGTCAGGGTAATGGGCAGCAAGGCTTCCATCGCGACCGGCACGTTCGTCTCCTGGGGTAAGTGGATCGAAGTGTACGCCGCCGCTGAAAACAAAAAAAGTTATATATTTTTCTTAGTTTGTTAACTTATTTTTATGTATTTACTTGCAGGAAAGTATCGATCAGCACGCGCACCAGCGCCTTTCGGCCATGCTCGACGCGCTGGTAGACGCCCACATTGCGGCGGACCGCCGGCTCGCCGAACGGCACCAGACAGAACTGCCCGGCAAGCTCCGCCGCGCGGCGCCGCCCCAGCGCCATGACCGTGACGCCGAGGCGCTGCTCGACCATCATCAGCGCCGCCTGCAGCGAATCGAGCTCCATCATTTCGTTGGTCGCGATGCCACGACGACGCAGTTCGCTGTCGATCATGCCGCCCGCCCATGCCCGCGGGTCGAGGCGGATGAACGGATACTCGCCGAGCAGCTCGGCATCGGAGCAGCGCGGCGTGTCCCGATGAGCCACGACGTAGAAGGGCTCGCTCTCGAGCGTGGTCCACTCGCAATCCGCCGGCAGCGTGCGGATGGGCTCGGTAATCAGGGCGGCATCGAGCACGCCGCGCTCGACCCGCCGCGCCAGATCGACCGACATGCCGTGGAGCACCTTGATCTTGAGCTGCGGATAGCGATCCCGGAGTTGCGCAAGTGTCGGCCCGAGCGCGCCGGTCTGAATGCTGAAGACCGCCCCGATCAGCAATTCGCCGCGAAACTGCCCGGCTTCGCCGAGACCCTCGCCGAGTTGCGCATAGAGCTCGACGATCCGCCTGGCGCGCTCGAGCACCAGGCGGCCGTCGTGGTTCAGCACCTGATTGCGGCCGACGCGATCGAAGATCCTGGTCTGGAGCGACTCCTCGAGCTGGCGCATCTGGGTACTCACCGCGGCCTGGGTCAGCCCGAGCGATTCGCCCGCCGCGGCAAAGCTGCCTTGCCGGTCGATGGCGATCAATGTGCGTAGGGCCCTGAACGACATCGCAATTCCTCTCCAGATGGGGCGCGCGGTCACCGGCTCGTTGCACTCGACCGGGCCGGCGCGCGACCGTCACGCCGCCAGCCAGCGGCGGCGGCGCCTATGGCGATGATACGACGAGCTTCAGCGCGCGAGCCGCAGGACGTGCGGGGTCGGCTCACCGCCCCCGAAGCTGCCCGACGATCTATTGCTGCAACGCAGCAAAAATGGTCTAGAATAAGGCTGACTCGTGACCGCCCCGAGTCGGTTGCCTGTCGCCCACCGGGAGGAACGACTTGCCAAATCTCGAATCCACCCGCCTTTCGATGCGCCTTCCCGATCCTGCGGGTGGCGCCTGGCAACTGCGCGACTTCGATCTCGAGGTCGCCGACGGCAGCTCGCTTGCGATCGTTGCGCCGCAGCGCGGACTCGCTTCCGGCGTATTGCGCGCACTCACGGTGGAGCAGCGTTCGGATAGCGGTGGCGTTCTGCTCGACGGCCGCGAGCTGCGTGCCGCCGACCCCCGGGTGGTCGTCATCGGACCCAGACTCGACCGTCCCGGATTTCAGACCGTCGCCGCCTGCCTGCGCCGAGCCGTGGCGCGATCGAACGGTCGCCGTCTCGGCCGTGCCGAGACCCAGGCATGGGTAACGCACAACCTGCGCCTCGTCGGCATGGAAGACATCGCGTCGCGCCGGTTGAGCACGCTTTCGCGCCATGCGCTGGCCCGCGTGCAGCTCGCCCGGGCGCTGGCGAGCGACGCGAGTTTGATATGCCTGGATCACCTCTTCGACGGACTCGACGCGGTGCTCGAGCGCCAGTGCATCGACCTCATGCTCGAACTGCAGGCGCGCATCACGCGCACCATGTTGTTTGCCACCGACGACATCGGCCAGGCCGTACTGATGGCGGACCGCATACTCTGCCTCGACGTCGTCAGCGGCGCGGTCACGGCATCGGTGCTCGACGTCAATCTGCTGCGCCCGCGCGCACGGCTCGACCTCGAGCGCAACGAGGAGGCCGGCCGACTGCTCGAAGCGCTCGGCGATCACCTCGGACGCAGGCTCGGGAATGCCGCCCCCACCGAGCATCCGCAGGAGGATGAGGGCGATGAGGATTCGGTCGTCTTCATGGCGGACTGGGTCGCGTCCCGGCCGGAACGAAGCGCGAAGGCGCCGGAGAAACGGGAGATCTCGCTGGGCTTCATGCCGCTGATCGACAGCGCCCCGCTCGTCGTCGCGCTGGAACAGGGATTCTTCGACGCAGCCGGGCTGAAGGTGAGGCTGTCGCGCGAGTCGTCCTGGAGCAACATCCAGGACAAGGTCTCGCTCGGGCTGCTCGACGGGGCGCAGATGCTCGCCGCGATGCCGCTGGCGGCCGCACTCGACCCCTCGGCAACGCCGCTGAT
>JBFGUQ010000137.1:0-6686 GCA_041565515.1 Rhodocyclaceae bacterium
CGCGGATAGCCGTAGTCGATCAGCAGCAGCGCCCCAGCCTGCAGGCGCTCTGCCCACGCCGCCACCCAGGCGCGCCCCGCCAGGCACAGTTCGGTGACGTATTCGCCCCCGGAGGGCGCCGGCAGGTCCAGCGCCCGCGCGGCGTCCAGGACGGCGCCGGACGCGGGCACGTCGGCCCAGCACAGCCCCGGCTCGGCCTCCGCAACGCGTTCGAAGGCCACGCCGCGCTCGGCGATGCCCCCGGCGCTTGAAACCACCAGATGCACCGGCATCACGTCCAGCACCTCGTTCGCGATGACGCAGCCGCGAAAGTGCGCGGGCAGCTCGTCCAGCCACCGCACCCGGGCCGCCAGGTGCGGCACCTTCTGCGCCAGGGTGTCGAACTGACGCTCACGCAGTTCGCCCGACAGTTCCAGGATGCCGTAGCTCTCGGGCACGCACGCACGGCGCTCGAGCTCCAGCAACAGGTCTGCCGCGAGCAAGCCGGTACCGGCGCCGACTTCGATGACGTGTCCCGCGCTCGCCCTCATGACCTGCTCGACCTGGGCCGCCAGTGCCTGGCCGAACAAGGGCGTGAGCTCGGGCGCGGTGATGAAATCACCGCCCGGGCCGAACTTTCGCGCGCCGCCGCTGTAATACCCGAGGCCGGGCGCATAGAGCGCAAGCTCCATGTAGCGCGAGAACGGAATCCAGCCCCCCGCGGCGGCGATCTCGCTCCTGAGGCGAGCGGCCATTCGGGCGCTCTGGTCGAGGGCATCGGCGGCAGGTGGCGGCAGGTCGGACATGGAGAGGCTCACGCGGGGGCGGGCGCATATTGTAACGGGCGGACCGGGCCGGGCCGCAGGCACTGCAAGTGCGAGGACGCCCGCCACCGACCCCGGCCGCCCCCGGTCGCGGCGCCCTTCGCGGACAGGTCGCGCCCTCGCCCTTTCCTGGACTGACGCACCCCCGCCCTTCCCCGCCGGGCCGGTGGCGGCGACAATGGAGACCCATGAACATCCAGCACGACACCCCCGTCATCCTCGTCACCGGCGCAGCCCGCAGGGTAGGCGCGGAGATCGCGCGCGAACTGCACGCCGCGGGCGCCCGCATCGCGCTGCACTACCGGCGCAGTGCCGACGAGGCGGAAGCGCATGCTGCCAGCCTGAACGCGCTGCGTCCGGACTCGGCATTCACCATCGGCGGCGATCTCGCCCAGGACGGCGTGGCCGAGGCCGTCGCCGAGCAGGCACTCGCCCGATTCGCCCGCATCGACGGCCTGGTGAACAACGCCTCGAGCTTCTTTCCGACCCCCATCGGCCAGATCGACCGCGCGGACTGGGATGAACTCATGGGCTCGAACCTGATGGGGCCCCTCTTCCTGTCGCAAGCCCTCGCCCCGGCGCTCAGGGCGCGCAGCGGCGCGATCGTGAATATCGTCGATATCCACGCCGAACGGCCACTGCAGCGCTATCCGCTGTACAGCGTCGCCAAGGCCGGACTGGCCGGGCTGACGCGCGCGCTGGCGATCGAGCTGGCACCCGAGGTCCGGGTGAACGGGGTCTCGCCAGGGCCGATCGACTGGCCCGAGGACGGACAGTTCTCCCCTGCCGAACGCGCCGAGATCATCGCCCACACCCTGCTCAAGCGGGCGGGCGAATCGGGCGACATCGCCCGCACGGTGCGCTTCCTGATGTTCGATGCACCATACATCACCGGCCAGGTCCTCGCCGTCGACGGCGGCCGCAGCGCCCATCTGTGATGGCGGGCGTCGCGCAAGCGTATAATTTCTCGCCTTTTTCCGATCGAGCCGATGTCGTGACCGCTGTCCTCACCCCCGCCGCAACCACCCCGCCCGCCGCCGCGGCGACGGAAGGCCGCCACTCCAACACCTTCCTGCGCCTGAAGAAGAAGCTCGAGCGCGGCGTCGGCGAGGCCATCGCCGACTACAACATGATCGGCGACGGCGACACCGTGATGGTCTGCATCTCCGGCGGCAAGGACTCCTACACCCTGCTGTCCTGCCTGCTGGCGCTGCGCGAGCGCGCGCCGGTCGATTTCCGCATCGTCGCGATGAATCTCGACCAGAAGCAGCCCGGCTTCCCCGACCACATCCTGCCGGCCTGGTTCGAATCGCTGGCCGTCGAATACCGCATCGTCACCGAAGACACCTACTCGATCGTCAAGGACAAGATTCCGGAGGGCAAGACCACCTGTTCGCTGTGTTCCCGCCTGCGTCGCGGCATCATCTACCGCACGGCGACGGAGATCGGCGCCACCCGCATCGCCCTCGGCCACCATCGCGACGACATGCTCGAGACCCTGTTCCTGAACATGTTCTTCGGCGGCAGGATCAAGGCGATGCCACCCAAGCTGGTGAGCGACGACGGCAATCACGTGGTGATCCGCCCGCTCGCCTATTGCAACGAGAACGACATCGCCCGCTTCGCGCGCACGATGGCCTTCCCGATCATTCCGTGCAACCTTTGCGGCTCGCAGGAGAATGCCCAGCGCAAGCAGATCAAGGCCATGCTGCAGTCATGGGCACGGGAATACCCGGGGCGGATCGAATCGCTGACGACGGCGCTCAGGAATGTCGTGCCCTCGCACCTGGCCGACACGCAGCTGTTCGACTTCGCCGGGCTGACCCGCCAGACCTCGGTCGCGGAGGGCGACACCGCCTTCGACCCGCCGTCCTTCCCCCCCGCAGTCGGCACCGCGGTGCGCCTGTTCGGGCTTGCCGACGAGCAGGATCGCACGCTCGACTGAAGGCACGCTCGGCGCGACGGGCGCACTTGCGCCCCCTGGCCTATTTGACCATCATGCAGGGGACTGGCGCGCGCTGTCCCTGGCGTGCCCCGGACTAGAGTTCTCCCATGCCCGAACGAAGAAATCTCTGCGTGCTCGTCGCCTCCACACGCGGCGACGACCGCCTCCTCGCCCGCCTCGGTGCGACCGAAGCGGCGCACATCGCCGAGCGCTGTCTCAACCGCATCGAGCGCGCCGTCGAAAGCCATGGGGGAAAGCTTCTCAAGCGCCAGGCCGACGGCCTCGTCGTGAGCTTCGAGCGCTGTGACGCGGGGGTGCTGGCGGCCAGCGAAGTCCTCGAGCGCATTCGCAGCCTGCCGCCGCTGAGCGGCGCGCGCCAGCCGGTGCGGGTCGGCCTGCACTACGGCGTGGTCGAACCGGGCATGCCCGGCGGCGAAGGAGTCGATATCGCGCGCAGGCTCGCCTCCCTGAGCGAGCCCGAACAGGCGCTCGCCACCGGCACCGCCGTCATGCTGCTGACACCGGCGGCACGTCATGCCGCCGCCGCGCAGGCCCTGCGCGGCACGCCGTTCGACACGCTGGAGTGGCCCGTCTATGCCATCGGCCAACGCGTCGGCATGGTGACCTCGATCCCGCCGACCTCGCGGCTGTCGCAGCGCCTGCGCCTGCGCCATCAGCAGGACATACTGTTCGTCGAGGAACAGCGCCCCATCCTGCTGCTCGGACGCGAGCTCGGCAACGACGTCGTCATCATCGACCCGCGCGCCTCGCGCCAGCATGCCCGAATCGAGCGCCGGCGCGACGGTTTCACGCTGGTGGACCAGAGCACCAACGGCACCTTCGTGTCGATCGACGGCGCCGAAGAGCGCTGCGTCAGGAGGGAGACCCTGGTACTGAACGGTCCGGGCCGAATCGGTTGCGGCTTCTCGGCCGGCGAGATCGAGCGCGACCTGGTGTTCTTCGACATCGTCTGAGCCCCCGGGGCCACCCGGGGGCAATCCCGCCCGTCGTGGGCGGGAGAGGCCTTCATCGGGACGCGATCAGCCTTTCAGGCACTCGCTGATGAAGGTCTTGCGCTTCTCCCCAGTGAGCGACTGCTCGGTCGCCGCCTGATTGCACTCCTTCGACCGATCGCGCGGCGCAGCGAGATCCGCCCTGGCCTGCACCGCCGGCGCCGCTCCGGCTGCAGCGCCCACGGTCGCATTTGCGGCCGGGGCCGCGGCTGCCGGCGCCGCGGCCTCGTGCTTGCCCCTGAGGCAGGTGCTCATGAACTGCTTGCGCTCGTCCCCCTTCAGCGCCTGCGATTTCGCTTCCTGGCTGCAGCGCTTCATGCGTTCGTGCTGGGGATTGGCCCACGCCTGGGTTGGCAACAGGGCGCAGGCGGCAACGGTGACGACAACAGTGGACAGGATTCTTTTCATCGGGAAATCTCCTATAGAGTGGCGTCGAAACGCAGCCCGATTCTGCGTATGTCATATTCATATGTCAATTGCATTGCATGAAATACACTTCGATGGCCTGCCCGGCAGCGCGTAGCTCATGCCCCTGAGCGGCCTCGAAAGCGGCGATCTCGCCGCACTGGGCGCCCTGCTCGCATCCGCCTTTCTCGCCGCCACGGTCCTGCCGGGCGGCTCCGAGGCGGTGTTCGCCGGCCTGCTCGTCCTGCGCCCGGAACTCACCGCCACTGCACTGGTGCTCGCCACCGCGGGCAACACCGCCGGCGGCATGACGACCTATGCGCTCGGCCGCCTCCTGCCACGCAAGGAGATCCCGCCCCGCCTCGCGCTCGTGCAGCGTTACGGCAGCGCGAGCCTGCTGCTGTCGTGGGTGCCGCTGATCGGCGACGCCCTGTGCGCGGCCGCCGGGGTGCTGCGCCTGAACTGGCTGCGCTGTCTGGCGTGGATGGCGGCCGGCAAGGCGCTGCGTTACGCCGCGATCGCCTGGGCCCTGAACTGAAGCCGTCCGAGGCCTTATAATCCGGGGCCGCCCCAAGCCCTCACACGACCGCCATGAGCCCTATCGACCGCAGGGGCACGACCGCCCGCTATTCCGACGCCGTCATCCACAACGGCGTCGCCTACATCGTCGAGGTCCCCGCCAGCACCGAAGGCGGGATCGGACAGCAGACCGCCGAGGTGCTCGACAGCCTCGGGCGCCAGCTTGCCGCCGTCGGCAGCGACACGTCGCGCATCCTGATGGCGACCGTCTATCTCACCGACCTCGCCGATTACGACGAAATGAACCGGCTTTGGGATGCCTGGCTGCCGCCGGGGAGCGCGCCGTCCCGGGCATGCGTCCGCGTCGCGGGCCTCGCCCATCCGGGCTGGCGCATCGAGATCGCGCTCAACGCCGCCACCGCCTGAGCTCCCCCGGAACCCTTGCCCGGGCGCCAAAGTCCACCGCTTGGTGGTGCCCTGCATGAGTCCCTACGCGTTGCAAGGTCTTGATTTTCTAATGCGTGGTGCACTGCGGTTGGTTAGAATCGCGTGTTCACCTGCAGCATCTTCTCCGGTATTCAGATGACCCAACGCCTTCGCGAGATCCCCTACAACTACACCTCGTTTTCCGACCGCGAGATCGTCATGCGCCTGCTCGGCGCCGACGCGTGGGGCGTGCTGGACGAGTTGCGCAGCGAGCGCGTCACCGGCCGCTCGGCACGCATGTTGTACGAAGTGCTGGGCGACATCTGGGTGGTTCGTCGCAACCCCTACCTGGAAGACGACCTGCTCGCGAGCCGCGAGCGCCGCGAGGCCCTGGTCGGTGCGCTCAAGCATCGCCTCAACGAGGTGGACATCCGCCGCCAGGGCAACGAACGCGTCGCCCTGCTCATCGCCCGTGCGCGCGAGGCCATCGCCGACTTCGAGGGCTGGTTCGACGACACCGCCCGCCGCCGCAAGGCGGTGCTCAAGGCGCTCGCGCGCCACACGGGGCGCGACAACATCTGTTTCGACGGCCACGCCCGCGTCTCTCACGTCACCGACGCCACCGACTGGCGCGTCGAGTACCCCTTCGTCATCCTCTATCCGGACACCGAGGAGGAGATGGCGCCACTCGTTCGCGCATGCGTGGAGCTCGGCCTCACCATCATCCCGCGCGGCGGCGGCACCGGCTATACGGGCGGTGCCGTGCCGCTGGACGCCAGCTCGGTGGTCATCAACACCGAGAAGCTGCTCGACACCGGTCCGGTCGAGGACCTCGTGCTGCCCGGCCTCGATGGCCCGATGGACGCGCCCTACGCCACCATCCGCACCGGCGCCGGCGTCGTCACCGCGCGGGTGTCGGAGGCCGCCGCCGCGGCCGGACGGGTGTTCGCGGTCGACCCGACCTCGGCCGAGGCTTCCTGCGTCGGCGGCAACATCGCCATGAACGCCGGCGGCAAGAAGGCCGTGCTGTGGGGCACCGCGCTCGACAACCTGGCGTGGTGGAAGATGGTCACGCCCGACGGTCACTGGCTCGAAGTCGAGCGCCTGGACCACAACTTCGGCAAGATCCACGAGCAGGAGACGGTCCGCTTCCGCCTGCGCCGCTTCGACGGCCTGTCGTATGCGCCGCTCGGCGAGGAAGTGCTGACGATGCAGGGTGCGGCCTGTCGCAAGATCGGCCTCGGCAAGGACGTCACCGACAAGTTCCTCGGCGGCGTGCCGGGGGTGCAGAAGGAAGGCACGGACGGCCTCATCGTCGCCGCGCGCTGGGTGCTTCACAAGATGCCGCCGGTGACCCGCACCGTGTGTCTGGAGTTCTTCGGCCAGGTGCGTGAAGCGGTGCCGGCGATCGTCGAGATCACCGACTACTTCAAGCCGGGCGGCGCCGGCAACGCCGCCGGCGTGCTGCTCGCCGGCCTCGAACACCTCGACGAGCGCTACGTCAAGGCGGTGGGCTATGCCACCAAGGCCAAGCGCCACGGCCGGCCGAAGATGGTGCTGATCGGCGACATCGTC
>JBFGUQ010000138.1:0-6684 GCA_041565515.1 Rhodocyclaceae bacterium
GATGTTGCAGTCGGCGCCGGTGCGCTTGACCACGACGACGTTCTTGATCGAGTCGCAACCGCCCAGCGACAGGGCTTCGTCGGCGATCGGCTTCAGCGGCAGGGCCTTGCCGCCGCGATTCTGGCCGTCGGAGGTGATCAGTGCCACCGCGCCGGCATCCTCGATGCGGTCGCGCAGCGCCTGGGCGGAGAAGCCCCCGAAGACGATCGAGTGGGTGGCGCCGATGCGGGCGCAGGCCTGCATGGCGACGACGCCCTCGATCGACATCGGCAGGTAGATGACGACGCGATCGCCCTTCTTCACGCCCATGCCGCGCAGGGCGTTAGCGAACTTGCTCACGCGCGACAGCAGGTCCTTGTAGGTGACGCGGGTGACTTCACCGTTGTCCGCTTCGAAGATCAGGGCGACCTTGTCGCCGAGGCCGTTATCGACGTTGCGATCGAGGCAGTTGTACGAGACGTTGAGCTTGCCGTCGGGGAACCACTTGAAGAGCGGCGCGGTGGATTCGTCCAGCACCTTGGTGAAGGGGACCTTCCAGTCCAGCATTTCCTTTGCGCGACGACCCCAGAAACCCTCGTAGTCGTCCTCCGCTTCCTTGCACAGCGCGTTGTAGGCATCCATTCCTGCCACCGCTGCGTTCTTCACCATCTCTTGCGAGGGGTTATAAATGCGCACTTCCTGTTCGTTTGACATATCCACCTCTCCTCAACTTGTCGATTGGTTGAAGCTGATCCCTGCGGATCGGCTGGTTGATTCCAGTCTTGAACTCGGTCGCGTATCTACCGCCGAATGCCGGACATTAGAGGATATCTATCTTACACAGGACTTACACGGGGTCGCACCCCCCGCCGGGGGCACCGACATTCGCGACTCGGTGCTAAAATTTCGGCCTCTGTCCGGCATTCTGCCGACATCTTATCCGGAGATCCAAGGCCATGACCGTGATTCGCGAAGAAGACCTCATCCAGTCCGTCGCGGATGCCTTCCAGTACATCAGCTACTACCATCCGCTCGACTACATCAAGGCGCTGGGCGAAGCCTACGAGCGCGAGGAAAGCCCCGCCGCCAAGGACGCGATCGCACAGATCCTCACCAACTCGCGGATGGCGGCCGAAGGCCATCGCCCGATCTGCCAGGATACCGGCATCGCCGTCGTGTTCCTCAAGGTGGGCATGAACGTGCAGTGGGACGCCAGCATGAGCGTCCAGGAAATGATCAACGAAGGCGTGCGCCGCGCCTACAACCATCCGGACAACAAGCTGCGTGCCTCGGTGCTGCTCGACCCCGCCGGCAAGCGCCAGAACAGCAAGGACAATACGCCGGCAGTGGTGCACTACGAGATCGTGCCCGGCGACCATGTCGAGGTCATCTGCGCGGCCAAGGGCGGCGGCTCGGAGAACAAGTCCAAGATGGTCATGCTCAACCCGTCCGACTCCATCGTCGACTGGGTGCTCAAGACCCTGCCGACGATGGGCGCAGGCTGGTGTCCGCCGGGCATCCTCGGCATCGGCATCGGCGGTACGCCAGAGAAGGCGATGCTGCTGGCGAAGGAGTCGTTGATGGCACCGGTCGATCTCCACGAGCTGCGTGCCAAGGCGGCCTCGGGCGCCGCCCTTACTCGGGTCGAGGAGTTGCGTCTCGAGCTGATCGACAAGGTCAACGCCCTGGGCATCGGCGCCCAGGGCCTGGGCGGCCTCACCACGGTGCTCGACGTCAAGATCATGGACTATCCGACGCACGCGGCCTCGCTGCCGGTGGCGATGATCCCGAACTGCGCGGCCACCCGCCACGTGCATTTCCACCTCGACGGCTCCGGCCCGGCGACGCTGGAGACGCCCAAGGTCGAAGACTGGCCGCAGGTCACCTGGAAGGCCGACACCAATGTCGCCACCCGGGTGAACCTCGACACCCTCACCCGCGAGGAAGTCGCCGCCTGGAAACCCGGCCAGACCCTGCTGCTCAACGGCAAGATGCTCACCGGCCGCGACGCGGCACACAAGCGCATCGCCGACATGCTGGCCAAGGGCGAGAAGCTGCCGGTCGATTTCACCAATCGCGTGATCTACTACGTCGGGCCCGTCGATCCGGTCCGCGACGAGGTCGTGGGCCCGGCCGGCCCGACCACGGCCACGCGCATGGACAAGTTCACCCGCATGATGCTCGAGCAGACCGGCCTGATCTCGATGATCGGCAAGTCCGAGCGCGGCCCCGCGGCGATCGAGGCGATCCGCGACAACAAGTCCGCCTATCTGATGGCGGTCGGCGGCTCGGCCTACCTGGTGTCGAAGGCGATCAAGGCGGCGAAGGTCGTCGGCTTCGAGGATCTGGGCATGGAAGCCATCTACGAATTCACCGTGGAGGACATGCCGGTGACGGTCGCAGTGGACTCCAACGGCACCAGCGTGCACACCACCGGGCCGCGCGAATGGCAGGCGCGGATCGGCAAGATCCCGGTCGCCGTCGCCTGAGCCCGGGCACACGCCGCCGAAGGAACGAAAGCCCGGCCGTGGAAACACGGCCGGGCTTTCTCATGCGTACCGCGCCGTGGCAGCGGCGGCAACGGCACGGCCGGCCCCAATCGAACCTGCGACGCGGCGCCTGGCGGGGCCGAAGCCCGGCCTACGGGGGGCGGCGCCGGTGCGGGCTCCGTAGGGTCGGCTTCAGCCGACCTCGGCCGATGGAGATACGTCGGGCGCTACTCGCCGGCTGAAGCCGGCCCCACCCGCCACAGCTTACTGTGCGCGGTGTGCCGCCAGCTTCAGCCAGGTGTCGATCACCGTGTCCGGGTTCAGCGAGATCGTCTGGATGCCTTCGTCCATCAGCCACTCGGCGAAGTCGGCGTGATCCGACGGCCCCTGGCCGCAGATGCCGACGTACTTGCCCAGCTTGTTGGCCGATCCGATCGCCATCGACAGCAACTGCTTGACCGCCGGATCGCGCTCGTCGAAGGCGTGCGCCACCAGCCCGGAATCGCGGTCCAGGCCCAGCGTGAGCTGGGTCAGGTCGTTGGAGCCGATCGAGTAGCCGTCGAAGTGCTCGAGGAAGGCATCGGCCAGCAGGGCGTTCGACGGGATCTCGCACATCATGATCAGCTTCAGGTCGTTCACACCGCGCTTCAGGCCGTGCTCGGCGAGCAGCTCGACCACGCCGGACGCCTCTTCCAGGTTGCGCACGAACGGCACCATGATCTGGACGTTGGTCAGGCCGAGTTCGTTGCGTACCTTCTTCATCGCCGCGCACTCGAGCTCGAAGCAGTCGCGGAAGCTGTGGGCGATGTAGCGCGAGGCGCCGCGGAAGCCCAGCATCGGGTTCTCTTCCTCCGGCTCGTAGATCTCGCCGCCGAGCAGCTTGCGGTATTCGTTCGACTTGAAGTCGGACATGCGCACGATGACGGGCTTCGGATAGAAGGCCGCGGCGATCGTCGCCACCCCCTCGACCAGCTTCTCGATGAAGAACTGCTTCGGCGTCGCATAGCCACGCGAACGCCGCGTGATCTCGTCACGCAGACTCGCCGGCACCTGGCCCAGATCGAGGATCGCCTTCGGGTGGATGCCGATCATGTTGTTGATGACGAACTCGAGCCGCGCCAGGCCGACGCCGCCGTTCGGGATCTGCGCGAACTCGAAGGCGAGCTCGGGGTTGCCGACGTTCATCATGATCTTCACCGGCAGCTCGGGCAGGTTGCCCATGTCGGTGGTGACCACCTCGAACTCGAGCCTGCCGCGATACACGTAGCCGGTGTCGCCCTCGGCGCAGGACACCGTGACCGAGTTGCCCTCTTCCAGCACCTCGGTGGCGTTGCCGCAGCCGACGATTGCCGGAATGCCGAGCTCGCGCGCGATGATCGCCGCGTGGCAGGTACGGCCGCCGCGGTTGGTGACGATGGCGCTGGCGCGCTTCATCACCGGCTCCCAGTTCGGGTCGGTCATGTCGGTGACGAGGATGTCACCCGGCTGCACGCGGTTCATCTCGGATGCATCGCCTACCACGCGCACCACGCCGGCACCGATCTTCTGCCCGATGGCGCGACCGTGGGTCAGGGCCTTGCCGTACTGCTTGAGCTGGTACTTCTCCATCACCAGGCCGTCGCTCTGGCTCTTCACCGTCTCGGGGCGGGCCTGCAGGATGTAGAGCTTGCCGTCCACGCCATCCTTGCCCCACTCGATGTCCATCGGCCGGCCATAATGCTTCTCGATGACGACCGCGTAGCGGGCGAGTTCGAGCACATCCTCGTCGCTCAGCGAGAAGCGGTTGCGATCGGCCTCGGCCACATCCACCGTGCGCACCGACTTGCCCGCCACCGCCTTGTCGGTGAACACCATCTTGATCAGCTTGGAGCCGAGGTTGCGGCGGATCACCGCCGGCTTGCCCAGCGCGAGCGTGGGCTTGTGGACGTAGAACTCGTCCGGATTGACCGCGCCCTGCACCACGGTTTCGCCCAGGCCGTAGGAGGCGGTGATGAACACCACCTGGTCGAAGCCGGATTCGGTGTCGATCGAGAACATCACGCCCGAGGCGCCGCTATCGGAGCGCACCATGCGCTGCACGCCTGCCGACAGCGCCACGTCGGCGTGCTTGAAGTTCTTGTGCACCCGGTAGGCGATCGCGCGGTCGTTGTAAAGCGACGCGAACACTTCCTTCATCGCGTGCAGGATGTTCTCGTAGCCGTGGATGTTCAGGAAGGTTTCCTGCTGCCCGGCGAACGAGGCATCGGGCAGGTCCTCCGCGGTTGCCGACGAGCGCACCGCGAAACTGCCCTCGCCTTCGGCAGTGATCTGCTCGTAGGCGACCTTGATCTCCGCCTCCAGCTTGGCCGGGAAGGGAATATCCACGATCCACTGGCGGATCTGTGCGCCCGTCTTCACCAGCGCATCCACGTCGTCCACATCCAGCGCGTCGAGGGCGCTGTTGATGCGATCGGCCAGGCCGTCGTGGGCGAGGAATTCGCGATACGCCTCGGCCGTGGTGGCAAAACCGCCGGGTACCCGTACACTGGCGGGCAACTGGCTGATCATCTCGCCGAGCGAGGCGTTCTTGCCACCGACCTGCTCGACGTCGGTCATGCGCAATTCGGTAAAGGGAATGACGTAGCGGGTCATGAATGGCCTTCCGGAATCGTTGGATACAAAGCAAAATAAGAGTTTAACGCTTTTTTTTGTGCTCTGCCGCACGACAGGGTTTGCCCCAATACTTTCGGCGCCCCGCGCCAGCGACCACAGGGCCGTACTCATGAGCATCGTCACCCCCCGCACCGTCTTCTTCGTCTCCGACGGCACCGGCATCACCGCCGAAACCCTCGGCCACAGCCTGCTTGCGCAGTTCCCGGAGGTGAAGTTCCGCCAGGTGCGCGCCCCCTTCGTCGACGACATCGACAAGGCGATCGACTGCGCCAACCAGATCCGCGAGGCCGGGCGCGACGACGGCGTGCGCCCGATCGTGTTCAGCACCCTGGTCAAGGAAGACACGGTTGATGCACTGCACAAGGCCGACGCGCTGTTCCTGGACCTGTTCGACCGCTTCATCGGTCCGCTCGAAACGGAGCTCGGCGAGCGCTCCACCCATGCCGTCGGGCGCTTCCACGGCATCGCGGACAGCATCAACTACAAGCACCGGATCGAGGCGATCAACTTCGCCATGGCCCACGACGACGGAATCTCGAGCGACGGCGAGCTGGCCGAGGCCGATGTCGTCCTCGTCGGCGTGTCGCGCTCGGGCAAGACGCCCACCAGCCTCTACCTGGCCATGCAGTTCGGCGTGAAGGCGGCGAACTACCCGCTGATCCCGGAGGACTTCGAGCGCAACAAGCTGCCCGGCGAACTGCACCGCTACCGCGGCAAGCTGTTCGGCCTCACCATCGCGCCCGAACGCCTGTCGCAGATCCGCCAGGAACGTCGCCCCAACAGCCGCTACGCCGCGCTCGAGAACTGCCGCTACGAGATCGACGCGGCGCAGAAGCTGATGCGTCGAGAGAACATCCGCTGGCTCGACTCCACCACCAAGTCGATCGAAGAGATCTCCGCCACCATCCTGCAGACCGTCCATCTGAACCGACCCGGCTTCTGACGAGGCGGCGGCGAGGCATCGATTAGAATGTCGATCATTGCGTCACCGCGCGGCCTGACCTGGCGCGCACATCCGACATACCCACAGGACAACACATGAAAAGAACGCGCCTCAAGCGCCGTGGCGGCCTCGGCCGCATCGCAGAACGACTGGTCTGGCTCGGCACCGGCCTGGCCGACTCCGGCAGCCGGGTCGAAGACCGCTACTGGGACCAGCATCTGTGCACCACCATCGACGAGGCCATCGGCAACAACGATGAAGACGCGCTCAACGCCGCGCTCGATCACCTCTACAGCGCCGAACCGCGCGCCTACGACGAGCTCGCCGACTACATCGAATCGCGCGCCGAATGCGCGGCCGGCGCACTGCCGGATCACGACGTCGTGCTCATCGCAGCGCCGATCCTGGCGTGGTCGCGCTACCGCATTCCGGCCAACTCGATTCCCCCGGCGGTGCTCGCCAACCTGCGGGTGCATCTCCAGGCGCATGTGCTGGCGAAGGGCGTCAAGCTGTCGCTCGCCGACTTCCTGTTCAGCCCCGACCAGCTCCCGCAGGGCTATTGCGCCACCGCCGACTTCGCCCGCGTGATCGGCGCCGCCGCGCGCGACGCCCACGACCTGC
>JBFGUQ010000139.1:0-6618 GCA_041565515.1 Rhodocyclaceae bacterium
AACACCTCGGTGCTGTGCCCCGGCAAGAACACTCGCTCCTTCAGTCCGCGGCGTGCAATCAGCTGCTCAAGTGAAGCACGCTGGCTTCCATCCCCGATGATCGCAAGTTTCGCGGGCCAGCTTGGGTTCCAGGCATGCAGCAAGACTTCCCACCCCTTGACCTGTTCCAGCCTGCCGACCCCCACAACCAGCGCTTCGTTCGCACCCCGCAGCCGAGCCTTGGCTCCAAGCTCCGGATGCGAAGAGCGAGAAGCAGCGCGTTCAATGCCGTTGTAGATGAGGTGCACTTCGTGGTGGTCAATACGGTTGGCGACAGCACCGCTTACGGCAATCACAGCTTCGAGGGCAGCGTAGGTAACGGCGCCGGATTTAAGGCTATGAATTGTTGCGACACTATGCGCCTTTCCTCTGCTCGGCTGGTTTGTGAGCAAGGCCGCTGCCTTGCTCCCCTGTCCGTGCACGACATCGGGCTTCCAGCGGTTGATTGCACCGCGCAAGCCCAGCCAAAGCAGCGGGTTATAGCGGGAACGCCGCATGTTGATTGGAATGAATTCAATGTCGCCATCGAAGCGCCCGGCGTAAACGGCATCCGCGATCAAGCAAATCTGTTCGGTGCGCGCGAGGGCGCGAGCAAGCTCGAGCGTGTGCTTTTCCAGCCCACCCCAGCCGCCTCCGGAGGTGCCGAGAACCATCGCGATCCTCATCGACCGCTTTCACCGACAAGCCGTGCCCCAAGTTCAGAGGAGCTGTGCATTGCGTGACAGTCAGGGCTGTATCGCTCGAACTGCGCACAGCGCAGGGCGTTAGGCGATATGGCCGAATGCCACGCAAGGTGTGCGGGCACGAGCTTGGTGTGGTGCCCGAGTTTGTCGTTGCACAAGCGCCAGAGCGCGACGGTCTGCGCACGACTGTTGATAGGGCAAGCGGCGGCAGTTGGAGCCGGAGCAAGATTCATCATGGGATTTTACCTGCGCATGCGGTAGTCTGGCCGAGGGGCGAGCGTAACGTTTCTAGCGGTTGAACCAGCGCAGCGCCACCCCCCAGCTCTCCGCATCGAGCCGCGTGACCTGGCCGCAGCCGAAATCCAGGCCGAGCCAGCGCTCCGGCGGCAGGCCCAGCAGGTGGCCGGCGATGGTGCGCAGCGGCCCGCCGTGGGCGACCACCACCACCGCGCGCGCGGGTGCCGACAGCTGCAGGTCGGCGAGCCAGTGCAGCACCCGGCCGGCCATCTGGCGCGCCGATTCGCCGCCGGGGGCGCGAAAGTCGAGCGGGTCGGCGGCCCAGTCGTCGATGGCCGGGCCGATGGCGTCGAAGCTGCGGCCCTCCCACTCCCCGAAGTGGATTTCCTTCAGGCGCTCGTCCGCCGTCGGCGTGCCGAGCGCTTCGGCCAGCAGGCGTGCGCGGGCCAGCGGGCTGGTATGCAAGGCGTAGTCGCGCGGCAGCAGCGGGCGCAGGCGCGCGGCGACGTCGGCGGCCGCCTCGGCCAGGCCGACGTCGGTCTGGCCGTAGCAGATGCCCGGCGCGATGTCGGGCCGGGGATGGCGGATCAGATGGAGTTCCATGCCAGCAGCCGTTCCACGATCGCCCAGCTGGCGAGAATGCCCAGATAGCACGCCAGCTCGCCGAGCTGCTGCGCGGCGCCGAGCAGGTCGCCGGTGTAGCCGCCGAGCCGGCGCAGGAACATGCGCGCCGCCCACAGGGTGGCGCCGCCGACGGCGAGCAATGCGCCGAGCGCCTCGACCGGCAGCAGCAGCACCAGCGGCAGCAGGCCGAAGGCGCAGGCGATCGCCAACTCGGGGCCGGTGAGGCGGCGGGCGAGCGGCTTCGACTTCGCGCTGTCGTCCTCGCGCACGTAGGGCAGCAGGTGGATCAGGCTGGTGGAGGCGAGGCGCGACAGCGGATGGGCGACGAACAGCGCGACCGCCACCATGAGGTGCTCGTCGCCGCCCAGCTCGCTCAGCGCGACCGCCTTGGCCAGCAGCATCAGCACCATGCCGACGGTGCCGTAGCTGCCGATGCGCGAGTCCTTCATGATCGTCAGCGCCTGGCCCTTGTCCCAGCCGCCGCCGAGGCCGTCGCAGGTGTCGGCCCAGCCGTCCTCGTGGAAGGCGCCGGTGGCGCGGATGGTCACCGCCATCGACAGGATCACCGCCAGCGCGGGGGGCAGCAACAGGGCGAAGGCGAGGTAGCTGATGGCGCCGATCGCCCCCACCACCCAGCCCACCAGCGGGAAGTAGCGCGCGGCGTGGTTCAGGCGCTCGGGCGACCATGGCACCCAGGCCGGCACCGGCAGGCGGGTGAAGAAGCCGAGGGCGGTGAAGAAGAGTTCGAGCTGGTAGCGCATCGTCGATAGACCTCAGGCCTTGCCGCTGACGCCGGCCGACGCGAAGCTCGCCATCTCGTCGAGGAAGTTCACCGCCGCCTGCACCAGCGGGAAGGCGAGCGCGGCCCCGGTGCCTTCGCCCAGGCGCAGGTCGAGCTCCATCAGCGCCTCGACGCCCAGGTGCGCGAGCTGCACGCGGTGGCCGGGCTCCTGCGAGCGGTGGGCGAACACGCAATAGGGCAGCACCGCCGGGGCGATGGCGTGGGCGACGAGCAGGGCCGAGGTGACGATGAAGCCGTCGATCAGCAGGATCATGCGCTTTTCCGCCGCGCCGAGCATGGCGCCGGCCATCATCGCGATCTCGAAGCCGCCGTATTCGGCCAGCGCGGCCAGCGGATCGGTCGGGCGGCCGCCGCGCGCCCGCGCCGGCGCCCGCCGCGCGCGCTTGCGCGCGAGGCCGGCATCGTCCAGGCCGGTGCCGCGGCCGGTGACGGTGGCCAGATCGGCGCCGCCCCCATCGCCACCCTTGGCGCCGATCAGGCAGTGCGTCAGCAGCGAGGCCGATGCCGTGTTGCCGATGCCCATCTCGCCGAAGCCGACGCAGTTGCAGCCGTTGGCGGCCAGCGCATGGGCGATTTCGCGGCCGCGCGCGATGGCGGCATCGCGCAGTTCGGCACTCATCGCCGGCTGTTCGAGGTAGTTCGCGGTTCCCGGGCCGAGCTTGGCGCCGATCAGCCCGGGTCGCTTGCCGAAGTCGTGGTTCACCCCGGCGTCGACGACGCTGAGTCCGATGTCGAACTGGCGGCTGAAGACGTTGATCGCGGCACCGCCGGCGAGGAAGTTCTCGACCATCTGCCAGGTCACCTCCTGCGGATAGGCCGACACGCCGGCGCGCGCCGCGCCGTGGTCGGCGGCGAAGACCACGATGTGCGGCTGGTTCAGCGCCGGCGTCGGGGTCTGCTGGATCAGCCCGACCTGCAGCGCCAGCGCCTCGAGCCGGCCGAGCGCGCCGGGCGGCTTGGTCTTGCCGTCGATCTTGTGCTGGATGGCGGGTGCGAGGGCGGTGTCGGGGGGCGTGAGGCGGAAGTCCATGGGGTCTGGTCGGTGAGTCATCGGGTTCGATCGCGGGCGTGGAGTATGCGCCAGAGCCTTCGCCCGCGACAGGTCGCGGGCCGCTCCGGCGCCGGCGCAGGCCCAGGGGCGGGCATCAGGCCCGAGCCGCAGCGACGTCCTTCAGCACCAGCGGCAGGCCGGCGGCGACGAACACCACCCGCCCGCACAGCCCTGCCACCGCCTGGTTCAGCCGCCCGGCCTCGTCGCGGAACAGGCGCCCGAGCGGCGTCTCCGGCACCAGGCCGAGGCCGAGCTCGTTTGCCACCAGCAGCACGCGGCCGGGCAGCGTCGGCAGGGTGGCGAGGAGGGCGTCGCGCTCGGCGCGGAACAGCGGCAGCGCGTCGGCGCTGGCCGCGGGCGGCAGTCGATCCGCGCCGGCGAGCAGGTTGGCGAGCCACAGGGTCAGGCAATCGACGATCAGGCAGCGCCCGGGCGCCGCCTCGCGCCGCAGCGCCGCGGCCAGCGCGATGGGCGCCTCGACCGTTTGCCAGTGCGCCGGGCGGTCGGCGCGGTGGCGGCGGATGCGTTCGGCCATCTCGTCGTCGCCTGCCTCGGCGGTGGCGATGACGGTGACGGCCAGGCCGCTGTCGAGCGCGCGCTGCTCGGCATGGCGGCTCTTGCCCGAGCGGGCGCCGCCGAGGATGAGTTCGCAGGTCATTGGGATGGCGCGCTTTTTGCGGTGCACGACGAGGCCGAAGAAGGTATCATCCGCCCCCGGTGCCCCGGAAGGGGTACGGCGTTTCAGGTGCCCGACGGCGATTCCCGCCCCGGGTTAAACGGGAAACAGGTGCGCGGCGCGAACGCCCGCAATGCCTGTGCTGCCCCCGCAACGGTAAGTGAGTGCAAGCCGCATCAGACAGCCACTGGGCGTTCCGCCCGGGAAGGCGATGCGCGCGGTCCGGCCCCATGGCCGGCACGGCTCATGAGCCCGGATACCGGCCCGAACGCAAGATGGCGGATGTGCCGCGGGGTGGCGGCGACGGGCGCATTGTTGCGGCTCTCCTCGGCTCCCTCGCGATACGTCCCTTTTCATGCCGCCACGGCTCGCGGGGACGCAGGTCGTGGCCGAGGGAGAATCCACAATGACTATCCGCTTTTCGTTCGCTGCGCTCGCCGTCGCCGCTGCCTTTCCGCTGAGCACACCGATTCACGCCGCGCAGGAGAAGGTCGCCGACGCCGTCGTCGTCACCGCGACCCGTTCCGCCCGCTCGGTCGACGAGACCCTCGCGCCGGTCACCGTGATCACCCGCGAGGACATCGAGCGCCAGCAGGCGCAGAGCGTCGCCGAACTGCTGCGCGGCCTGCCCGGCATCTCGGTGGCCAACAACGGCGGCCGTGGCAAGCTCACCAACGTGTTCCTGCGCGGGACCGAGTCCGACCACACCCTGGTGCTGATCGACGGCATCAAGGTCGGCTCGGCCACCGCGGGCACGACCGCGTTCCAGGACCTGCCGATAGACCTCATCGAGCGCATCGAGATCGTCCGCGGTCCGCGCTCCAGCCTCTACGGCTCGGAGGCGATCGGGGGCGTGATCCAGATCTTCACCAAGCGCGGTGGCGGCCCGGCGCTGCCCTTCTTCAGCCTCGGCGTGGGCTCGGACAAGACCTTCAAGGGCACCGTGGGGGTGAGCGGCGGTGGCGAGCAGACCTGGTACAACGCCAGCGTCAGCGGGGAAAAGACCGATGGCTTCAACTCCTGCCGCGTCGAGGCGGCCGGCACCGGCGGCTGCTTCACCGCCGAGCCCGACCGTGACGGCTACGACAACCTTTCCGGCTCGGTGCGCGCGGGCATCCGTCTCGACGGCGGGGCGGAGCTGAGCCTGAACTGGCTCAGGACCGAGGCCGACAGCGATTTCGACGGGGGCTTCCAGAACAGCAGCGAATCGATGCAGGAAGTCATCGGCGGGCGTTTCGTGGTGTCGCCCAGCGCGGCCTGGAAGCTGACGCTGGCCGCGGGCCAGAGCAAGGACGAATCGGAGAACTTCAAGGATGCCGTCTTCGCCAGCCGCTTCGATACCGAGCGTTCGAGCTACTCGGTACAGAACGACGTGGTCGTCGGCGACGACGGCCTGCTGAGCTTCGGCCTCGACTACCAGGACGACCGCATCGCCAGTTCCGCTGCCTATCCGGTGCGTGCGCGCGACAATCGCGGCGTCTTCGGCCTCTATCAGGGCAGGTTCGGCCAGCACGACTACCAGCTCTCGCTGCGCAACGACGACAACGAGCAGTTCGGCACGCACAACACCGGCAGCCTCGCCTGGGGCATGCCGCTGTCGGACAGCCTGCGCGTCACGGCCTCGTACGGCACCGCGTTCAAGGCGCCTAGCTTCAACGAGTTGTACTTCCCGTTCTTCGGCAACCCGGCGCTCGAGCCGGAGCGCTCGCGCAGCCTCGAGGTCGGCCTGTCCGGCAATGAAGGCTGGGGGAGCTGGTCGGCAAACGTGTTCCAGACCACGGTCGACGACCTGATTGCCTACGACGCCTCGCTGTTCCTCCCCAACAACATCGACAGTGCGCGCATCCGCGGCCTCGAGGGCGTCCTCGCCACCCGCCTGGCCGACTGGGACCTGCGCTCGACGCTGACCCTGCTGGAGCCGGAGAACCGCTCGGCGGGGGCGAACCACGGCAAGGTCCTGCCGCGCCGTGCCGAGCAGACGCTGAGGGTGGACGCGGATCGCAGCTATGGAAAATACCGTGCCGGCATGACGCTGTTCGCCGCGGGCCGGCGCTACGACGATATCGCCAACAGCAACCGGCTCGGCGGCTACGCGACCGTGGACCTGCGCGCGGAGTACCTGATCGACAAGAGCTGGCGGCTGCAGGGCAAGGTCGGTAACCTCTTCGACAAGGACTTCGAGACCGCGCGGTTCTACGAGCAGCAGGGGCGCAACCTGTTCGTGACCCTGATCTACCAGCCGGCACGCTGACGCGGTGCAGGCGGACGGGGCGGCGCCAAGCAGGGCGTGACCCCGTCCGCCGGCGCCGGTCGATCAACCCGGCATCTTCCATTTTCCGATCTGCCGATGCTCAACGCTCGCAAGCTGGTTCCGATCCTCGGCGTTCTGCTTGCCGCAGCGGCGGCAGCCTTCATCGCCGCGCTCGCCGCCGGCGATCTCTCCATCACGCTGGGCGACGCCCTCGCCGCCGTCTTCGCGGGCGCCGAGGGCATGTCGGCCGACATC
>JBFGUQ010000140.1:0-6607 GCA_041565515.1 Rhodocyclaceae bacterium
CTGGCGACGCGGGTGCTGTGGCGGGTGGCGAGCGGGCGCTATCGCGCCGAGGTCGATATCTACAAGCTCGCCTACAGCGCGACCTGGGCGAAATGGTTCACGGCGGACGACAGCATTCGCATCTACGTCACCGCGCAGAAGTCGCCGCTGAAGAGCCTCGAGTTCATCACCCTGCGCATCAAGGACGCGGTGTGCGACCACTTCCGTACCGTGATCGGCCGTCGCCCCAACGTCGATACCGCGAACCCGGCGATGCGCATCCATGCCTTCCTCACCGTCGACACCGCGACGCTGTACATCGACACGTCCGGCGAGCCGCTGTACAAGCGCGGATTCAAGCCCGCCGCGGTGGAAGCGCCGCTGAAGGAAAACGTCGCCGCCGGCATCCTGCGTCTGAGCGGCTGGCAGCCCGATGAGACCCTGCTGGACCCGATGTGCGGCAGCGGCACCTTCCTCATCGAAGCGGCGCAGATCGCGCTCGACATCGCACCCGGGCTCGGGCGCCATTTCGGTTTCGAGCGCTTCCGTCATCTCGAGGCCAGCGCCTGGGCAAGCGTGAAGCGGGCGGCCGAAGCGCGGCGCCGGCCGGCGCGGGCGCTGTCGGTCTTCGGCTCGGACCTCGTCGGCGAGTGGGTCAGGCGGACGCGCGAGAACCTCGATTCCGCGGGTCTCGCGCGCTGCGTGACGCTTGATCGAGCGGACGTGCTCGAGCGCACGCCGCCTGCGGCCGAGGGCGTGATGGTGGCGAATCCGCCGTACGGCGTGCGCCTGGGGGAGACGGAGGATCTGGCGGCGTTCTACCCGAGGTTGGGAGATGCGCTCAAGCAGCGCTGGGGCGGCTGGCGCTGCTACTTCTTCAGTGCAGACACCGCGCTGCCGAAATTGATCGGCCTCAAGGCGAGCAAGCGCACGCCGCTGTTCAACGGTGCGCTCGATTGCCGCTTGTACGAATACCGCATGGTGGCCGGCAGCAACCGGCGCAAGGATCGCGACGCCGACGGCGCATGAGCCCACCCCGTGGGGCGGCGAGGCTGCCTTCGCCGCTGCCTCACACGATGCCGAGGTTCTGCGTCGCCGCGCTGAAATCCCTTTCGCCGTGCCTGCTGTTGAGCTTGATCTGCAGGCGCAGGTCGTTGACCGAGTCGGCGTTGCGCAGCGCGTCCTCGTAGCCGATCTGTTCGGCTTCGTAGAGATCGAACAGCGACTGGTCGAAGGTCTGCATGCCCAGTTCGCGCGAGCGCTTCATGATCTCCTTGATCTCGGGCACGTTGCCCTTGAAGATCAGGTCGGAGATCAGCGGCGAGTTCAGCATGATCTCGACGGCCGGCACCCGGCCCTTGCGATCGCGCAGCGGCAGCAGGCGCTGCGAGATCAATGCCCTCAGGTTCAGCGACAGGTCCATCAGCAGTTGCTGGCGACGCTCCTCGGGGAAGAAGTTGATGATGCGGTCGATTGCCTGGTTGGCGCTGTTGGCATGCAGCGTGGCCAGGCACAGGTGGCCGGTTTCGGCGAAGGCGATCGCGTAGTCCATGGTGTCGCGGTCGCGGATCTCGCCCATCAGGATCACGTCCGGTGCCTGGCGCAGGGTGTTCTTCAGCGCCGCCTGCCAGTTGTCCGTGTCGATGCCGATCTCGCGCTGGGAAATGATGCAGTTCTTGTGCTGGTGCACGAACTCGATCGGGTCCTCGATCGTGATGATGTGGCCGTAGCTGTTCTGGTTGCGGTAATCCACCATCGAGGCGAGCGAGGTCGTCTTGCCGGTACCGGTGCCGCCGACGAAGATCACCAGTCCGCGCTTGGCCATCGTGATGTCGGTGAGCACCGGCGGCAGGCCCAGTTCCTCGAAGCTCGGGATGCGCTGCGGGATGGTGCGCAGCACCAGGCTGACCCGGCTCTGCTGGATGTAGGCATTGCAGCGGAAGCGGCCGATGCCCGCCGGCGAGATGCCGAAGTTGCATTCCTTGTGCGCCTCGAATTCGGCCGCCTGGCGGTCGTTCATGATCGCGCGTGCCAGTTCGGCGGTGTGCGGCGGCGCCAGGGCCTGGTTCGACTGCGGCACGATCCGCCCGTCGATCTTGATCGCGGGCGGAAAGCCCGAGGTGATGAAGAGGTCGGAGCCGTTCTTCTGCAGCATCAGCCGCAGCAGATCGTTCATGAACTTGAGTGCCTGGTCGCGTTCCATTTGGGTTCCTGACCGCCTTGCGTTTGGTTTGACGAGCTCGGCGTGCCGCCGGCGCGGGATGGCTTATGCGGCGAAATTGTCCTTGTTCTGCGCCCGGATGCGGGCTTCTGCCGCGGACACGAGGTTTCGCCGCACGAGATCGGCGAGGCACTGGTCCAGCGTCTGCATGCCGAGGTTCTGGCCGGTCTGGATCGCCGAGTACATCTGCGCGATCTTGCCCTCGCGGATCAGGTTGCGGATCGCCGGCGTGCCGACCATGATCTCGTGCGCCGCCACCCGGCCCGCGCCGTCCTTGGTCTTGAGCAGGGTCTGCGAGATGACCGCGCGCAGCGACTCGGACAGCATCGAGCGCACCATCTCCTTTTCCGCGGCGGGGAAGACGTCGACGATGCGGTCGATCGTCTTCGCCGCCGACGAGGTGTGCAGCGTGCCGAATACCAGGTGGCCGGTCTCGGCCGCGGTGAGGGCCAGGCGAATGGTCTCGAGGTCGCGCATCTCGCCCACCAGGATCACGTCCGGATCCTCGCGCAGTGCCGCGCGCAGGGCGTTGCTGAACGACATCGTGTCGCGGTGGACCTCGCGCTGGTTGATCAGGCTGCGCTTCGATTCGTGCACGAATTCGATCGGATCCTCGACGGTGAGGATGTGGCCGTAGTTGTTCTCGTTGATGTAGTCGATCATCGCTGCCAGCGTCGTCGACTTGCCCGAACCCGTCGGGCCGGTCACGAGCACGATGCCGCGCGGGTGGCTGGAGATCTCCTTGAAGATCTTCGGGCAATGCAGTTCTTCGAGCGTCAGCACCTTTGACGGGATGGTACGGAAGACCGCACCCGAGCCGCGGTTCTGATTGAAGGCGTTGACGCGGAAGCGGGCGAGGTTGGGCACGGCGAACGAGAAGTCGCACTCCCAGGTCTCCTCGTACTGCTTGCGCTGTGCGTCGTTCATGATGTCGTACACCATGGCGTGCACGTCCTTGTGCTCCATGGGCGGCAGGTTGATGCGGCGCACGTCGCCATGGACGCGGATCATCGGCGGCAGGCCGGCCGAGAGATGGAGGTCGGAGGCCTTGTTCTTGACCGCGAAGGCGAGAAGCTCGGTGATGTCCATGGGTTCGGGAGGCGGCTGCGCTGGAAAGTATCGGTAAGGGCCCGATGTTATACTTTCGCGCCACGGTTCCGCAGGAAAAAGGCCACGGAATATGACATCAATTTCTGCCCGGCTGCAATCGGTGCGCGGTCGCATCGCCGACGCAGCGGCGGCGGCGGGGCGCGATCCGTCGGCGGTGAGCCTGCTGGCCGTGAGCAAGACCTGGCCTGCCGCCGCGGTGCGTGAGGCGGCCGCCGCGGGGCAGCGGGCATTCGGCGAGAACTACGTCCAGGAAGGCGTCGCCAAGGCCGAGGCGCTGGCTTCGCTGGGGCTCGAGTGGCACTTCATCGGCCCCTTGCAGAGCAACAAGACCCGTGCGGTGGCAAACGCCTTCCAGTGGGTGCACAGCCTCGACCGGCTGAAGATCGCCGAGCGCCTGTCGGCCCAGCGCGACGCGCACCTGCCGCCGCTCGACGTCTGCATCCAGGTCAACGTCAGCGGCGAGGCGAGCAAGAGCGGCGTACCACCCGAACAGGCGGTGACGCTGGCCCATGCGGTCGCGGCGCTGCCGCGTCTCAGGCTGCGCGGCCTGATGTGCATCCCCGAGCCCACCGACGACGAGGCCGTGCTGCGCCGCCGCTTTGCCGCCCTGCGCGGGTTGAAGGCACGGCTGCAGGGCGAAGGCCTCGCGCTCGACACCTTGTCGATGGGCATGTCGCACGACATCGAGGCGGCGGTGGCCGAGGGTGCCACGATCGTGCGCGTGGGCACCGCGATCTTCGGTGTCCGTCCTTCGGTTACGCAGCCGGCGGCGACCTGAGCGGCGCCGGTCCGGCTTCGAATCTCCCCTTTCCACACCCGAGAGACCCATGAAAATCACCTTCCTTGGCGGCGGCAACATGGCGACCGCGCTCATTGGCGGCATGATGGAGCGCGGCTTTTCCGCGGCCGACATCCAGGTTGTCGACCTCGGCGCCGACGCGCGTGCCCGGCTCGAGGCGGATTTCGGCGTGCGCGCGGTCGAGTCGGCCGATGCCGGCGCGCTCGCCTGCGACGCGCTGGTGCTGGCGGTCAAGCCGCAGCAGATGAAGGCGGCACTGGCCCCGCTCGCCGGCCGCCTGGGCGGCCAGCTGGTGATCAGCATCGCCGCCGGCTTGCGAACCGCCGATCTCGGTCGCTGGCTAGGCGGGCCGGCGGGTGCCTACACCAGGCTGGTGCGCTGCATGCCGAACACCCCGGCCCTGATCGGCGCCGGCGTCACCGGCCTGTTCGCCGACCCGTCGGTGGATGCCGCCGGGCGCGAGGCCGCCGACAGTATCCTCGCCGCGGTCGGCAGCACGGTATGGGTCGACGACGAGGCGCAGATCGATGCGGTGACCGCGATCTCGGGCAGCGGGCCGGCCTATGTGTTCCATTTCATCGAGGCGCTGGAGGCGGCGGGTCGGGCCGTGGGCTTCGACGAGGCGAAGGCGCGCCGCCTGGCGATCGATACCGCGCTCGGTGCCGCACGGCTGGCTGCCGGGTCGGAAGATTCGCCCGCGGTGCTGCGCGAGAAGGTCACCTCGAAGGGCGGCACGACGGCAGCCGCGCTCGCCTCGCTCGCCGCAGCCGGCTGGCACGATGCGCTGGTTGCCGCGGTCAAGGCGGCCGAGGCGCGCGGGCGCGCCCTGGGCGACGAACTGGGCAAGGACTGATCGACGATGCTCGCCAACATCCTGCTGTTGGTCATCAACGCCGCCGGCGGCTTTCTGACCCTGATGCTGCTGGCCCGCTTCGCGATGCAGTGGCAGCGCGTCTCGTTCCGCAACCAGATCGGCCAGTTCGTCGTCAGCACCACCGACTGGCTGGTGCGTCCGCTGCGCCGCTTCGTGCCCGGCCTCTTCGGGCTCGACATGGCCAGCCTGCTGCCGGCCTGGGCGCTGCAGGTCCTGCTGGTCCTGTTCGAGCTCAGCCTGCGCGGCGCCGCCTTCAGTGCCAACGCCGGTGCCGTCGTGCTGGGCCTGCTGGGGGTGGGCCTGCTCGAACTGATGCAGATGATGATCTATCTGGTGTTCGCCGTCGTGCTTGTCTCGGCCGTCCTGTCCTGGGTCAGCCCGCATGCACCGGCCGCGCCCCTGCTGCAAGCCCTGGCCGACCCCTTCCTGCGTCCCTTTCGGCGCGTCCTGCCGACCATTGCCAACATCGACCTGTCGCCGCTCGTGCTGCTGCTGGTGCTGCAGATCGTGCTGATGGTGCTGGGCGGCCTGCGCGGCAATTTCGCCCCGCTTCTGTTCGGCGCCTGAGGGCCGCTCGAGCGCGGGGCGGTCGCGTCGCCATGCCGGCGGGCGAGGGCGGCTGCCCCCGTCGCCTCGGCGGCGGCTCAGCCGCCGAACATCACCTGGCCCTCGACCAGGGTGTAGCGCACCTGGCCGGGCAGTTCCAGGCCGAGGAAGGGGGTGTTCTTGCCCTGGCTCCTGAGGTTCGCGCGCGTGATCGAGACGTGCGCAGCGGGATCGAACACGCAGATGTCGGCGCGTGCCCCGGGCGACAGGTGGCCGGCCTTGGTGATGCCGACGATCCCGGCCGCGTTCGAGGTGATGCGCGCGAGGCCCTCGATAAGCGACAGACCCGAGTCCTGCGCCCATTTGAGCGTCAGCGGCAGCAGCAGCTCGAGGCCGGTGGCGCCCGGCTCCGACTCGCTGAACGGCGTCTGCTTGCCGTCGTCGTCCACCGGGGTGTGATCCGAGCAGAGCGCGTCGATCGTGCCTTCGGCGAGGCCGCGCGCGAGCGCATCGCGGTCGCGCTGGCTGCGCAGCGGCGGCACCAGGTGGCAATGGGGGTTGAAATGGCCGATGTCCATGTCGCACAGGTGCACGTGATTGACCGACACGTCGCAACTCACCGCGGCGCCGTCGGCGCGGGCCTGCTCGATGAGCGCCAGGCCGGCCGCGCTCGACAGGCGGGTGACGTGCAGCCGTGCGCCGGTGACCTGGGCCAGCTGCAGATAGGTGTAGAGCGCAACGGTCTCGGCCGCGACCGGGATGCCGGCAAGGCCGAGGCGGGTAGCGACCTCGCCGTCGTGCGCGTTGCCGCCGCGCGACAGGAAGGGCGCGATCGGCTGCAGCCAGACGGGGAAGTCGAAAGTGGCGGCATACTGCAGCGCCCGCATCAGCACCGTGTTGTCGACAATCGGCACGTTCGCCTGCGAGAAGGCGACGCAGCCGGCCTCGACCAGTTCGGCCATCTCCGACAGACGCTCGCCCGTGAGTCCGATCGTCAGTGCGCCGACCGGATAGACATGGGCGCGGTTGAGCTTCTTCGCGCGGTAGCACAGCATCTCGACCAGGCCCGGTTCGTCGA
>JBFGUQ010000141.1:0-6590 GCA_041565515.1 Rhodocyclaceae bacterium
CCGGTCGCCGATGATAGCTCCGGTCGTCGCGGCATGATGCCCCATGCGTGCGGTCGATCGGTCCGTGCAGCCTGTCGTGGCGGGCAATCGGCTGCGCACACGGGGCGGGTGGAAAAGGGCATCGCTTTGCTATCATGGCGGCATGAAGCCCTCCCGCTGCCGCTATGTCGATGTGCGTGGTCTGCGCTACCACGTGCGCGAGTGGGGCGAGGCGGGCGCGCCCGCGCTGTTCCTGCTGCATGGCTGGATGGACGCATCGGCCTCGTTCCAGTTCGTGGTCGATGCGCTGGCGCGGGACTGGCACGTGGTCGCGCCCGACTGGCGGGGTTTCGGGCGCAGCGAGTGGTGCAGGGATGGCTACTGGTTTCCGGATTATTTCGCCGATCTCGATAGCATCCTGAAGACATACCAGCCGGCGTCTGCGGTGCGTCTCGTCGGCCACAGCATGGGCGGCAACATCGCGCTGATGTATGCCGGCATCCGCCCCGCGCGGGTGGCACGAGTGGTTGCGCTCGATGCCTTCGGGCTGGTGGACCGGCCACCCGCCGAGGCGCCGGGTCGATACCAGAAGTGGCTGAACGAGCTCGTTGCGCCGGCCTCGCCGCGGGTCTACGCCGATGTCGTGGCGCTGGCGGAGCGCCTCCGCCGGGACAATCCGCGCCTGTCGCTGGAGCGCGCGTCCTGGCTGGCCGAAAATCTCTGCGTCCAAGAGGCGGGCGGCGTCCGCATCGCCGGGGATCCTGCCCATCGTCGCGTCAACCCGGTGCTTTACCGGCGTGCCGAGGCCGAGGCCTGCTGGCGGCGCGTCGCCGCGCCGGTGCTCGCGCTCGAGCCCGGCGATGCGGGGCTGCGCCTGCGACTCGGCGTCGGTGACGCGGAACACGAGGCGGCGCGGGCGTGTTTCCGCTCCATGCGGATGGAATGCATTGCCGACGCAGGGCACAACCTGCACCACGACCAGCCCGAACGGGTGGCGCGGATCGCAGAGGCTTTTCTGCTGTCCGACTGAACATTGAGGATGTCTCCGGAAAACCCCATGGTCTCGACTCCGAATGCGGCGCTGCGCGCGATCAACGCCGACCTGCACTGCCATTCCACCGTCTCCGACGGCTGGCTCGATCCAGACGCGGTCGTGCGCCGGGCCGCGGCCAACGGCGTGGAATTGCTTGCGCTCACCGATCACGACGAGGTCGGCGGGCTGGACATCGCCGCCCGGGTCGCGGCCGAACTCGAGCTGCGCTTCGTTTGCGGGGTCGAGATCTCGGTGACCTTTGCGGGCGAGACCATTCATATCGTCGGGCTCGGCATCGATCATCGCCATCCGGTACTGGTCGCGGGGCTCGATCGGGTGCGCGCGGGCCGGGACGAGCGCGCAACGCGAATCGGCGACGCGCTCGCCAGGGCGGGGATTCGCGACGCGCTGCAGGGCGCGAGGCGCTTCGCGCGCAACCCGCGCCTGGTAAGCCGGGCGCACTTCGCACGCCACCTGGTCGATGCCGGCGTGATGCCGGACGTGAAGACGGTGTTCGATCACTACCTCGTCCGCGGCAAGCCCGGCTTCGTCGAGCATGAATGGGCGGCGCTCGAAGATGCGGTGAGCTGGATCCGCGCGGCAGGCGGCATCGCAGTCGTGGCTCATCCGGCGCGCTATCGTCTGTCCTCGGCTACGCTCCAGCGCCTCTTCGATAGCTTCGAGGCCGCGGGCGGCGAGGCGGTGGAGGTGGTGTCGGGCGCGCACAGCGAGGAAGAGATGCGGCGCTTCGCAACGCTCGCGCGCCAGCGCGGTCTGCTCGCCTCGCGGGCGTCCGACTTTCACGGCGAGAACGAAAGCGCGGTCGATCTCGGTCGCTGCGGCCCGCTCCCCGCCGATCTGGAACCGGTCTGGTCGCGGCTGATCTGACCGCAGCAACCTGCAAATCAACAACAATCACGATGGCCCAGTTCTTCTCCCTGCATCCCGAACATCCTCAACCGCGACTGATCCGCCAGGCGGCCGACATCCTCCGGGGCGGCGGCCTGCTCGTCCTGCCCACCGACTCTGCGTACGCGCTCGCCTGTCAGGTGGGCGATGCCGGGGTGCTCGATCGCATCCGTCGGATCCGCGGCGTCGATGAACGTCATCACTTCACGCTGATGTGCCGCGACCTGTCCGAAATCGCCACCTACGCGCGCGTCGACAACAGCCAGTACCGCCTCCTCAAGGCGGTCACCCCCGGGCCCTATACGTTCATCCTCGAAGGCACGAAGGAGTTGCCGCGGCGGGTCCTCCATCCCAAGCGCAAGACGATCGGCCTTCGCATTCCGGAGCATGTGGTGGTCTCCGCACTGCTCGACGAGCTTGCGGGCCCGATGCTCACCTCGACCCTGATCCTGCCGGGGGAGGAACTGCCGCTGACCGACCCCGACGAGATCCGCGATTCATTGCAGAAGCAGGTCGAACTGATCATCGAGGCCGGGTCTTGCGGCCCCGAGGCCACGACCGTCATCGACCTCACTTCCGGGTCGCCCCAGCTGGTGCGGGCGGGCCGCGGCGATCTCGCGCCATTCGGCCTCGAGGCGGATTGAGCTAGAATGCACGGTTTATTCACGACCCAGTCATGGATTCGCTGATTCCCACCCTGGCCATCTGGGCCTTGCCGGTGCTGCTCGCCATTACCCTTCACGAGGCGGCGCACGGCTATGTGGCGCGGCATTTCGGCGACCCTACTGCCGATCTGGCCGGGCGCATCACGCTGAATCCGCTGCGGCACATCGACCCGGTCGGAACCGTGCTGGTGCCGGGCCTGATTCTCGCCGTCAGCACGGTGGTCGGCGGCGGCGGCATCCTCTTCGGGTGGGCCAAGCCGGTGCCGGTGAATTTCAACCGCCTGCGCAATCCCAAGGCCGACATGCTGTGGGTCGCGGCCGCCGGCCCCTTCGTCAACCTGTTGATGGCGCTGGGCTGGGCGATCCTGTTCAAGATCGCCATTCTCGGCCCGCACGGTGACTACACCGTGCCGCTGATGAAGATGGCCGATGCGGGCATGCAGATCAACGCCGTGCTGATGATCCTGAACCTGCTGCCGATTCCGCCGCTCGATGGCGGGCGCATCGCCGTGAGCGTGCTGCCCAACCGGATCGCCTGGCACTACGCCCGTCTCGAGCCATTCGGCTTCCCGATCCTGCTCATCCTGCTGTTCACCGGCCTGCTCGGCACCGTCCTGTGGCCCTTGCTTGCAGGTTTCCGCTTCGTGCTCGCAACTGTCTTCGGTTTCTGATCCCAATGTACGCAGAACGCGTTCTCTCCGGCATGCGCCCCACCGGGCGGCTGCACCTCGGCCACTACCATGGCGTCCTCAAGAACTGGGTGAAGCTACAGGAGGAATACCCCTGCCTGTTCTTCGTCGCCGACTGGCATGCGCTCACCACCCACTACGACACGCCCCAGATCGTCGAGGAGACGGTGTGGGAGATGTTGATCGACTGGCTCGCGGCCGGCGTCGATCCGGCCCAGGCCACGCTCTTCATCCAGTCGCGCGTGCCCGAGCACGCCGAGCTTCATCTGCTGCTGTCGATGATGACGCCGCTGGGCTGGCTGGAGCGGGTGCCCAGCTACAAGGACCAGCAGGAGAAGCTCTCCGGGAAGGATCTGTCGACTTACGGCTTTCTCGGCTATCCGCTGCTGCAGTCGGCCGACATCCTCATCTATCGCGCGGACAAGGTGCCGGTGGGCGAGGATCAGGTGCCACACGTCGAGATCACGCGCGAGGTTGCGCGCCGCTTCAATCACCTCTACGGGCGCGAGCCGGGCTTCGAGGACAAGGCGCGCGAAGCCGTGCGCAAGCTCGGCTCCAAGCGCGCCAAGCTCTATTACGAGTTGCGCACGCGTTTCCAGCAGGAGGGCGACGAGGATGCGCTCGAACAGGCCAAGGCGCTGCTGGAGGAGACGCAGAACCTCAGCCTGGGCGACCGCGAACGCCTCTACGGCTACCTCGAGGGCAGCGGCAAGATGATTCTGGTCGAGCCCGACGCGCTGCTCACCGCCGCGCCACGCATGCCCGGCCTGGATGGGCAGAAGATGTCGAAGTCCTACGGCAACACGATCTACCTGCGCGAGGACGCCGAGAGTGTGACGCGCAAGATCCGCACCATGCAGACCGACCCGGCGCGCGTGCGGCGGACCGACCCCGGCGAGCCCGAGCGCTGCCCGGTATGGCAACTGCACGCGATCTACTCGGACGAATCGACGCGGGGCTGGGCACAAGAGGGTTGCCGCAGCGCCGGCATCGGCTGCCTGGAGTGCAAGCAGCCCCTGCTCGAGGCGGTGCTCAAGGAACAGGCCGTGCTGCACGAGCGCGCCGCACCCTATGTCGAAGACCCGTCGCTGGTGCGCAACATCATCGCCGATGGTTGCGAGCGCGCACGCAAGCTGGCGCAGGAGACGATGCGCGACGTGCGCGAAGCGATGGGCCTCGACTATGGCTGACCGGGGCCGGGTCCGGATGCCTGTCGCGCAGCGGCGCGAACGGCCGACGCGCCTGCTCGCCCGGGATAGGCTCGGCAGCGCATGAATCTGCCGCTCGAGCTGGTTCCGGTCGAGTGCGCGGAGGCGCTGGCGGTGGCTCGCCTGTACGGCGAGCCGGTGCTCGAGCTGCCCAAAGACCTGTATATTCCGCCCGACGCGCTGGAGGTCTTCCTCGATGCCTTCGAGGGGCCGCTCGATCTGCTCCTCTACCTGATCCGCAAGGCAAACGTAAACGTGCTCGACATCCCGATGGCGCCGCTCACGGCGCAGTATCTGGAGTACGTCGAGGCGATGCGCAAGAGCAATCTGGAGCTGGCGGCGGACTACCTGCTGATGGCGGCGATGCTGCTCGAGATCAAGTCGCGCATGCTGCTGCCCCGGCCGCCGCGCGAAGGCGCGGAAGAGGATGACCCGCGCGCCGAACTGGTGCGACGCCTGCTCGAATACGAGCAGATCAAGCTCGCCGCCGCGCGCGTCGAGATGTTGCCGCGGGCCGAGCGCGATTTCGAGTGGGTGGGAGTCTTCGTCGCCGAGAAGGTGGTCGAGCGCCTGCCGGACGTGAGCCTGCACGATCTGCAGCTGGCGTGGTTGCGCATCATGAAGAAGGCGCGTCTGACGCAGCATCACCGCGTCGGGCGCGAACAGCTCTCGGTGCGCGAGCACATGAGCGCGATCCTGCGCAAGCTCGGTGACGGCAGCTTCGTCGTGTTCGACGAGCTGTTCGATGCCGCGCACGGCTCGGCCGGGCTGGTGGTGAGCTTTCTCGCCGTGCTTGAGCTGGTGAAGGAGAGACTGGTCGAAGTGACCCAGAACGAGGCCTTTGCGCCGATTTACGTGAAGCTGGCCGATGGAACCCGCGACGACGCCTGAAGCCCTTCGCCGCATCATCGAGGCGGCCCTGTTCGCGGCGTCCGCACCGCTCGCCGTCGGCGAGCTCAGGCGCCTGTTCGACGAGGATCCGGGACCGGAGCTGGTGCGCAAGCTGCTGGACGAGTTGCGTGCGGAATGGGTCGAGTCGGGGCGCGGGATCGAGCTGGTACAGCTCGCCAGCGGCTGGCGGTTCCAGACCCGGCCGGAGTACCAGGTCTATCTCGACCGCCTGAAGCAGGAGAAGCCGCCGCGCTATTCGCGCGCAGTGATGGAAACGCTGGCGATCATCGCTTATCGGCAACCGGTCACACGGGGCGACATAGAGGACATCCGCGGGGTGGCGGTTTCCCCCAATGTATTGAAAACACTGGAATCGCGCGGGTGGGTCGATATCGTCGGCCACCGCGACACGCCGGGACGCCCGGCGCTGTTCGCCACGACGCGGCGCTTCCTCGACGATATGGGCCTGCGCAGCCTCACCGAGTTGCCTGCGCTGACCGAAATCGAAAGGATCATGGACCTTGTCGACACCACGCAAATCGAAGCGGCCGCTGCGACCGCCCCTGAAGAACAAGATTGAGGCGAGCGGGCCGCAGGAGCGCTCCGGACGTGCGCCGCGCGCGCGCGCGGAGGAAGGCGGCCGGGATCACCGGGATGGAGCCGAGCAGCGCAGCGGCCGCGCGGATGAACATGCCGAGGCGCACGGGCGCCGGCGCGACGGCCGCGGCAATGCGGCGCTTCGTCCCGATGCGCAGCAGTCGGCACCCGGGCGCGGCGCGGGTGCGGAGCGCGGTGCTCGCGGGCCCGCTCCCCGCGGCCAGGGCGGCGCGCGCAGTGCGCCCCCGACCCTCGCCGAGCCCGAGCGACTGCAAAAGGTGCTGGCCCAGGCCGGCGTCGCATCGCGACGCGAGATCGAGGAGATGGTCACCGCCGGGCGCATCTCGGTGAACGGACTGCCGGATTCGCTCGGACAGAAGATCGGCCCGGGCGATCGCGTCAAGGTCAATGGCAAGCTCGTTCCGCTGCGCTTCACCCAGCGTCCGCCGCGGGTCCTGATCTATCACAAGCCCGAGGTCGAGATCGTGTCGCGCGACGACCCGGAAGGGCGGCCGACGGTGTTCGAGCGCCTGCCGATCCTGCGCCGCGGGCGCTGGCTTGCGGTGGGGCGGCTCGATTTCAATACCTCCGGTCTGCTGCTGTTTACCAACGACGGCGA
>JBFGUQ010000142.1:0-6587 GCA_041565515.1 Rhodocyclaceae bacterium
ACGGAATTGCCGATCGTCATGGTCACCGGCATGGACGACACGGTGTCGATCGAGGCGGCATACGAGGCCGGCGCCACCGATTTCATCTCCAAGCCGATCAACTGGCCGCTGCTCGGCCATCGCGTGAAATACCTCTTTCGCGCCTATCGCGCCCTGCTGGCGCTGCGCGCGGCCGATGCCCGCAACGCCGCGATCCTCAACGCCATTCCCGATACCTGGTTTCGCATGGACGCGGCGGGGATGGTGCTCGACGGGAACGGCGCCGCGCGCGCCGCCGGCGCCGCGGCCCCCAGGCCCAGGCTCCCGCTGTCGGCGAGCTACCCGCCCGAGATCGCCGCCCACCTGAGCGGCCGGTTCGCACGCGCCCGCGAAAGCACGACAGTCCAGAACTTCGACTTCCAGCTGCAGGCGGATACGGCCGAGGCAAGACAATACGAGGCGCGCCTGGTCACGATCGAGGCCGACGAGGCGCTGTGCCTGGTGCGGGACATCACCGAGCGCAAGCAGGCGGAGGAGCGGATCTTTCGCCTCGCCTATTTCGACGGTCTGACCGGGTTGCCCAACCGGCAATCCTTCGTCGAGCGTCTCGAGCGTGAAGTCGGCCGCGCGCGCGACGCCGGTGGCAGGCTGGCGATCCTGTTCCTCGATCTCGACCGTTTCAAGAGCATCAACGACACCATGGGCCACAATGCCGGCGACCAGTTGCTGGAGCAGGCTGCCGAGCGCCTGCGCGCGGCGACACGGCCTTACGACCTGGTCGCCCGCGTCGCCGCCCTCGACGGCGAGCTGGCGTTCGCACGCCTCGGCGGCGACGAATTCACCGTCCTGCTGCCACGGATCGCGCAGCGCGAAGACGCCATGCAGGTCGCCCAGCGCATCCGCGAAATGATGCAGCAACCGTTCCAGTTGCACGGGCGTGGGGTGATGCTGACCACGAGCATCGGCATCGCCGTCTATCCGGACGACGGCGGCGACGGCCCCACGCTGCTCAAGCACGCCGACACCGCGATGTACCACGCCAAGGACGGCGGCCGCGACAACTGCCAGTTCTACAGTGCGGCCTTGACCCAACACGCGGTCAAGCGCATGACGCTGGAGAACAATCTGCGTCTGGCCATGGAGCGCCAGGAGTTCTTCCTCGTGTATCAGCCCCAACTCGAGCTCGAGAGCGGACGCATCGACGCGGTGGAAGCCCTGATCCGCTGGGAACACCCGGAACAGGGCCTGATCCCGCCCTTGAGCTTCATCCCACTGGCCGAGGAGAACGGCCTGATCGTGCGGCTGAGCGAATGGGTGCTGCGAACCGCCTGCCGGGACGCGATGCGCTGGCTCGCCGCGGGCCACGCCGTGCGTGTGGCGGTGAACCTGTCGCCGATGCAGTTCAGGGACCCGCAGCTGTTCGAAACCATTCGCCGAATCCTGCACGAAACCGGACTGGCGCCGGAATGGCTCGAGCTCGAGGTGACCGAGAGTGCGCTGATGGAGGACAGCGAGGCGACCCTCGCCACCCTGCTCGCCTTGCGCGACAGCGGCATCCGCATCGCGCTCGATGATTTCGGCACCGGCTACTCGTCCCTGAGTTACCTCAAGCGGCTTCCGCTGAGCAAGCTCAAGATCGACAAGAGCTTCATTCGCGGCCTGCCGGAGGATCACGATAGCCTGGCGATCGTGCGGGCGATCGTCGCGCTGGCGAAGAACCTGGACTTCAAGGTCACCGCCGAGGGCGTGGAGACGATCGAGCAGGCGCGCACCCTGAAGTCGCTCGGCAGCGAGACGCTGCAGGGCTTCCATATCAGCCGCCCGGTCCTCGCCGGGGCGATCGGTCCATTGCTTCGGCGGCACTGGCACATCGATGCAGGCGGGTGAAGCAATGCTCGTCATCGCCCATGCGCTTCGGTTAAGCTTGCAACCGACATCTTCCACCCCCGGCTACGGGGGCCACGATAACCGGACCGCCGGCGCGTCGGCGCCTGCCGACACTTCTCCTGCATGAAGACTCTCGAACACCTGCAGCTCAATGGCGAGCTTCCGAGTCCCAAGGGAGTCGCCCATGCGATCATCGAAATCTGTCGCCGGGACGATGCAACGGTCGCGGAGATCGCGCGGGTGGTCCAGACCGACCCGGCACTCACCGGCCGCCTGATACGCCAGGCCAACGCCGCGGCGAGCGGTCGGCGACCGGTTGCCGCCGTCACCGAGGCGATCATGCGCCTCGGCCTGGGCACCGTGCGTCAGCTCACACTGGGCTTTGCGCTGGTCGACCAGTACCGCAACGGGCCCTGCGCGGGCTTCGACTACCAGGACTTCTGGTCCCATTCCCTGCTGATGGCGCTGGCAATGCAGCAGTTCGGCGCCACCAGCAACGCCGGCGCCGCGGACGAACTCTTTTCCTGTGGCATGCTGGCCCGCATCGGCTGCCTGGCCATGGCGACGGCCTACCCGGTCGAGTACGCCAGACTGCTCGCCCAGGCGAGCGATTCCGAGCGCCCGTTGAGCGAGCTCGAACAGGCCCAATTGCGCCTCGACCACAACGAGCTGACCGCCGCCCTGCTCACCGAGTGGGGCATCCCGAAGGCGCTGGTCGAGCCGATCTACTTCCACGAGACACCCGGCGCATCGGGCTTCTCGCCCGGTTCGCGCCCCTTCGAGCTGGTTCATCTGTTCTATCTCGCCAAGTGCGTTGCCGACCTCGGCCTCGCGCCCGAGAACGAGCGCAGCAGCCGGATCTCCGAGCTCTTGCTGCTGGGCGGCAAGATCGGTCTCGACGCCGACGACTTCGGTGCCCGGGTGGACGAACTCTTGCGCCAGTGGCGGGAGTGGGGCGATCTGCTCAAGGTGCCCGCTTCGGCCCTGCCCTCGTTCGCGCAGATGGCGAGCACGCCCGCGCCCCGCACCGACGACGAGGGCAGCCCGGCATCGCTGCGGGTGCTGCTCGTCGAGGACGACGCCACCACCCGCGTCATGATGGAAGGCCTGCTCGGCAAGGTGCTCGGCCACTCCGTGATATCCGCCTCCAACGGGCAGGAAGCGCTGGCGCTGGCGCTCGAGGCGATGCCCCAGATCGTCGTGACGGACTGGATGATGCCCGGCATGAACGGACTCGAGCTCTGCCGCGCCCTGCGCGCCACCGAATGGGGGCAGACGATCTACGTGATCATGCTGACGGGCGTGGAGGCCGAAGACGAAGTGGTCGCCGCCTTCGAGGCCGGCGTCGACGACTATGTGACGAAGCCGGTCAATTTCCGCGCCCTGCGTGCCCGCCTGCGTGCCGCCTGGCATTACGTCAAGCTGCTCGAGGCATGGGAGCGCGATCGTGCCCAGCTAAAGGAGTTCGCCGCCGAACTGGCGATCAGCAATCGTCGACTCGCCCACGCCGCGCTGACCGATCTGCTCACCGGCCTGCCCAACCGGCGCTCCGGCATGAATGCGCTGATGAAGACCTGGAGCGCCGCCAGTCGTTCCGGACAACCGGTCGCGGTGCTGATGATCGACATCGATCATTTCAAGCGCATCAACGACAGCCATGGGCATGCAGTCGGTGACAACGTGCTACGCGAGGTCGGACAGGCCATCCAGCGCTCCGCGCGCAAGGACGACAGCGTCTGCCGGATCGGTGGCGAGGAGTTCCTGATGATCTGCAGCAATGCCGACCTGAAGTCGGCGCTCGCCGCCGCCGAGCGCGTGCGCAAGATGGTGAAGTCCTTCGCCATCGACACCGGAAGCACGACGATCACCACCACCGTGAGCATTGGCGTGGCCTGCCGCGAAGCCGACATGGCGGACGCCGACGCCTTGGTCAATGCCGCCGACGCTGCGCTCTATGCAGCGAAGGAGGCCGGCCGCGACCGCAGCTGTGTCATCTCCAGGGGCAAGGTGCGTTGCGGGACCCCATGAGTAGCGGGAGCGAAGCGCCCTGCGCGGTCCTGCCCTGCACTCGTCGACGCCAGCGCCTCGAAGCGAATCGTTGCGGCTGCAAGCCGCGGCCTCACTGTGGCGCAGCGCCGCCGCGCGCGCCGTCGTCGGCGGGCCTGCCGTTGCGCAGGCAGGCAGCGAGCCCGGTGGCAATGCCGTCTGCCATGCGCGCCTGACGCACCGGATCGCGCAGCAGCAGTTCCTCCTCGCGATTCTTGATCACCCCCGCCTCGAACAGCACCGCCGGCATGCGCGCGTGCCTCAGCACGGCGAGGCCATCGTAATAATGGACGGCGTGCTCGAAGTCGGCATAGCTGCGCCGGCGGCCATTCTTGTGCGTCGGCACGAAGCCGAGCCGCTGCAGGCGCGCGCCGATCGTGCGAGCGCACAGGACACTGAGCGGCGTTTGCGGATTCTCGCGCGACACGAACAGCGAATGGCCGGCAAAGTCGTCGTTGTAATCGAGCGTTTCCCCGTTCCAGGTCCACGGGAGCAATTCGTGCGCGCCGACCGAATCATGATGGATCGAGAGCAGGAAACCCGCGCCCTCGGCCGCCGCCGGGCGCGCCCGCAGCGAGGCGATCCTACCGTCGGCGTTCACCACCCGCGTCGCCAGGCCGCGCTCGCGCAGCGCCGCAAGGACGGCGAAGCCCAGATCGCGGTTGAACGCGAACTCGGTGCGTCCCCTTGCGCTGGTGGCCCCGGGCGCATCGAGCGTGTGGCCGATATCCACCGCCACCTCGAACTCGGCCGCGGCAAGCGACGACAGGAGCATTGCCGGCAAACCCGCCAGCAGCGCCCGCTGCAGCCACCCGCTGCGCGCCGGCCGGCCTGCTCGCCCGCGAACTGCCCGCCCTTGTCGAGGCCTCATCGGCTCGCCTCCAGCAATCCAATACGTCTTCGACACCGAAAACTCAGATGCCGTGCTTCTCGGTCACCATTTCTCCGATCAGCCGGATCACGTCGGTGCTCGCGCCCTCGGCCGCCTCCAGCGCGCCGACCACCTTCTCCCGCGTGCTGTCGTCGTGGGCCGCATTGCTGCGGATTGCGTCGAGCGCCTTGTGCACCGACGAATGCACCATCGAGTGGGGCCGCTCGAGCGCACCGAACGCGCGCGTCTTGCCGAACACGGCGTGGCCGGAGCCACCAAAATACCACTGCCCGACACGGCACTCGGCGTGTCCGACCTCGACTTCGGCCGCCTCGTCACCGACGCCACGGCGTTCCATCGCCACGTAGCTGTTCTGCATGTAGATGATGTGATCCATCTTCATCAGCGAGGCAAACGACAGATCCTTGGCGCGGGTGAGCTGTTCGATCGTGGCCTCGGACGAGCGCGCCACGGTGGCGAACTGTTCGCGGAAGGCCGAGACCTCGCCACTGACCCCCGCGCTCTGGCGGCCGACCTTGGCCGTCTGGTCCACCATCGCCCCCACCCGGCTGCGAAACCCGTTCACCAGTTGGGTGATCTCGGACGTCGCCGCCTTGGTGCGTTCCGCCAGCTTGCGCACCTCATCGGCCACCACGGCAAAGCCACGGCCGACCTCGCCGGCGCGCGCCGCCTCGATCGCGGCGTTGAGCGCGAGCAGATTGGTCTGATCGGTGATGTCCGAGATGATGTGCACGGCGCGGTCGATCGAGGTGCTCGCCTCGCCCAGCTCGCCGGCGGCGCCGGCCATCTTCTGCATGTCGTGGTTGATGTGCTCGAGCGAATCGCCGATGCGCACGACCTGCTCGCGGCTGCGGATGGCACCGTCGCGATTGTCCTCGGCGATCTTGAGAACGGCGTCCATCTCCTCGGCGACGCGAATCAGGTCGCCCTGGTTGCCCCGCAGATTGGCCAGCAGGTTGGCCGTGTTGAGGGCATGCAGCTGCGAGCCGAGGCGGTTGCGCACGACGTAACGGGCGTTGTCTTCCATGGTCTGGATCGCCTGATTCACATCGCGCAGCGACCGCGCGAACTGGCCGGGCAGGCCGTGATCGAAGGCGCGACGGTAGTAATGCCCCTCCGAGACCATGCGAAAGCAGGTCGTGATCTCCTTGATGTAGGCCTCGACCATGTCGAGCAGCTCATTCATCTCCCATGCCACCTTGCCGACCTCGCCGAGACCGGCGGTGCCGGTGATGCGCTGGTGAAGATCGCCATCGCGGCAGGCCAGTATCACCGCCTCCATGCGGTGCAGGGCGGCGATCGGGCGCTGGAAGCGCCGCCACGCATGCCAGCTGAAGGCCATCGCAACCAGCGGCAGGCCGACCACCGGCGCCGCGAGCCCGTGCAGCGCCGTCTGCCATACCGCCAGCACAACGGTGAGGAGGACGAACACCAGGCTGTAGGTCAGGAACTGGCGATCGAGAAAGGGCGTGCGCGCACTGGCGCGCCTGGATGTTTCGCTCATGATCGATCCTTCGTCGTCACTGCTGGTACAAGCCCAGCACGAACCGGTCGTACGTGGTCTGCTGCTCGGCGAGCACGCCTTGCAGATAGGCTACCGACGCTTCGGGAGCACGTGTCGCGCCGGCCTCGCGCTCGACCCGCAGCATGTCCCGATAGAGTTGCTCGGCCGCGCGGATTGCCGCCGCCGGCGCCCTGCGCCGCACCGAGTCATAGCCCACGATCACCCCTTCGCCATCGAGGTCCGGCGTCACGTTGGCGAACACCCAGTAGTAGTCGCCAT
>JBFGUQ010000143.1:0-6544 GCA_041565515.1 Rhodocyclaceae bacterium
CGGCATCGAAGCCGACACCGGCTGCGCGGTGATCGTGCTGCCGATGGAACATGAGTTCCACATCGACCTCGGCTTCGATCTCTCGGCGAATGCCAGCGAGGCGCGGACTCGCTGCGCCCCGCGCGGGGCGAACCTGTGTGCGGCATCCTGGCTGCCGAGCGCGGTCGAGCGCGACCTGATCGCCGCGCTCCAGCCCGGCTTGCCGCTGGTGCCGGCGCCATTCGCGGCCCTGGGGGAGCGGGTGGGCATGAGCGAGGCGACGGTCATCCAGTACCTCGAGCGCTGGCAGGAAGAGGGGCTGATCCGCCGCTTCGGCGTCGTCGTGCGCCACCAGGAACTCGGTCTCGATGCCAACGCCATGTGCGTGTGGGACCTGCCGGACGACATCGTGCCGGCGGTCGGTCGTCGCCTGGCCGCCGAACCCGAGGTGACGCTTTGCTACAGCCGCAGGCGCGCCCTGCCGCAGTGGCCCTACAACATGTTCTGCATGATTCACGGCAGCGCCCGGGAGGAAGTCCTCGCCGCCCGCGAGGCGCTCGCGGCCAGACTCGGGCTCGATTCGCGCCCGCATGCGGTGCTCTTCAGCTGCCGCCGTTTCAAGCAGACGGGAGCACGCTATCTGCCGCCGGCGGGGAGTGCCTGCCATGCCTGATGCGTGCAGCGACGCAGGGGCGACGGCGCCCGCGACCCGCCTTGGGCTGGCGGCGACACGCGAGCCGGACGAGATCGACCGCAAGCTGATCAACGTCCTTCAGGGCGACTTTCCGTTGAGCGAAGCACCGTATGCCGAGGTCGGCGCCAGGCTCGGCCTGAGCGAGGCCGAGGTCATCGCGCGCCTGCAGGCCATGCTCGAGGACCGCGTGCTGACCCGCTTCGGCCCGATGTTCCAGATCGAACGCATGGGGGGCGCATTCTGCCTCGCGGCGATCGAGGTGCCGGAGGCCGACTGGGCGCGGGTGGTCGAGGCGGTGAACGCCTTCCCCGAGGTGGCGCACAACTACCGCCGGGAACACGCGCTCAACATGTGGTTCGTGCTCGCCACCGAGACGCCGGCGGCCATCGCCGACACCGCCCGGCGTATCGAGGCGGCAAGCGGCCTGGCGGTGCACCTGTTCCCGAAGGAGCAGGAGTACTTCGTCGAGATGAAGCTGGAGGCCTGATGAGCGACACTGCAGCAGCGTTCGCCGCGCAGGCGGACGACGACATCGAGCGCCGCATCGTGCTCGCCACCCAGGGCGGCCTGCCGCTGGTGCCGCGACCCTACGCGGCAGTGGCGCGACAGGTGGGCTGCAGCGAGGCCGAGGTCCGTGGGCGCTTGGCAGCGATGCTCGGCGATGGTCGCATTCGGCGCATCGGCGCGGTGCCGAACCACTACGCCATCGGCTACAAGGCCAACGGCATGAGCGTATGGGATATCGACGATGGCTCGATCGACGCGGTCGGCGAACGCGTCGGCGCCTTGTCCTTCGTCACCCACTGCTACCGCCGCCCGCGCCATCTGCCGGCCTGGCCCTACAACCTCTTCGCGATGGTGCATGCGGCCAGTCGCGACGCCGCGCTCGCCCGCGTGGCCGAGATCGCCGCCCTGATCGAGCGCGATTTCCGCGGTGCCTGCCGGCGCCGCGACGTGCTGTTCTCCAACGGAATCCTGAAAAAGACCGGGCTGCGGATCGGCGCCTGAGGGGCATCGCGGCGCGCGCCCCGGACGGCATGCCGGGGTTGCGTGCGACAAGCATCCCGCCATGCCGTCGCGCCCCCTTGACCGTCGTCATTTTTCTGCCTGGCGGTCTCGGGTGTAATCGGGGGCATCCAGGCAGGAGGCCTTCCATGTTCCGCATCTCCCACTTCATCCGCGAGCTCGATCACCCCACGGCCGTCGGCCCGCGGCGCAACCCGCCAGGGCCGGTCGTGATCTGGAACCTGATCCGGCGCTGCAACCTCACCTGCAAGCACTGCTATTCGATCTCGGCCGACACCGACTTCCCCGGCGAGCTGAGCACGGCCGAGGTCTTCAAGGTGATGGACGACCTCAAGGCCGCACGTGTGCCGGTCCTGATCCTGTCGGGCGGCGAGCCGCTGCTGCGTCCCGACATCTTCGACATTGCCCGCCGGGCCAAGGGCATGGGCTTCTACGTCGGCCTGTCGTCCAACGGCACCCTGATCGACGAGCGCAACATCGATGCGATCGACGACATCGGCTTCGACTACGTGGGCGTGAGCCTGGACGGCATCGCCGCGACCCATGACCGCTTCCGCCGCAAGGAGGGCGCGTTCGTCGCCTCGATGCACGGCATCCGCCTGTGCCAGCAGCGCGGCATCAAGGTCGGCGTGCGTTACACGATGACCGAGGACAACGCCCACGACCTGCGTCCGCTGCTCGAGCTGGTGGAGGACGAGGGCATCGACAAGTTCTACTTCTCCCACCTGAACTACGCCGGGCGCGGCAACAAGCATCGTGCCGACGACGCCCGCCACAGGACGACGCGCGAGGCCATGGAGCTGCTGTTCGAGACCTGTCTCGACCTGCATCGGCGCGGCATCGACAAGGAGTTCGTCACCGGCAACAACGATGCCGACGGTGTCTTCCTGCTGCACTGGGTGCGCCGCCGCTTCCCCGACCGGGCCGCCCATATCGAGGCGAAGCTGCGACAGTGGGGCGGCAACGCCAGCGGCGTGAACGTATCGAACATCGACAACCTCGGCGTGGTGCACCCGGACACCATGTGGTGGCACGTGCCGCTGGGAAACGTGCGCGAGCGCGCATTCGGCGACATCTGGAACGATCTCTCGAACCCGCTGCTGGCCGGGCTCAAGCAGCACCCGCGCACGCTGCAGGGGCGCTGCGGCGCCTGCCGCTACCTGGAGATCTGCAACGGCAGCTCGCGCGTGCGTGCGGAGCAGATCACCGGAAACGCCTGGGCCGAAGACCCGGCCTGTTATCTCGACGACGAGGAGATCGGCGTCAGCGCAAGCGACTACGGCGCCGAGCGCGTCGTCACCACGCCCTGGACCCGCATCCGCCAGGTGTCGGCATGAAGCCGCTGCGTGCGCTGCTGTTCGGACTCGTCGCCACGGCCGGCGCCGGCTCGGCCATCGCGGGCGCGGGCGAGGGCGCGCCCGCGCTCGACGCGACCCGCCTGTACCAGCAGCACTGTGCCGCCTGCCACGGCCCGGACCGTCTCGGCGCGATGGGCCCGGCCCTGCTGCCGGACAATCTCGCCCGCCTGCGCAAGGGCGAGGCCGCCGCGGTGATCGCGGGCGGTCGCACGGCAACCCAGATGCCGGCCTTCGGCGCGCAGCTGAACGAGGGCGAGATCGCGGCGCTGGCGGAGCTGGTCTACACGCCGGTCACGCCTGCGCCGCGCTGGACCGAGGCCGACATCGTGGCCTCGCGAATCCAGCATGTGGACCCGGCGACGCTTGCGGACAAGCCGGTGTTCGACGCCGACCCGCTCAATCTCTTCCTGGTGGTGGAGGCGGGCGACCACCACGTCAGCGTGCTCGACGGCGACAGGCTCGAGCCGATCCACCGTTTCCAGTCGCGCTTCGCCCTGCATGGCGGGCCGAAGTTCGCCGAGGGCGGGCGCTACGTCTTCTTCGGCTCGCGCGATGGCTGGATCACCAAGTTCGACCTGTGGAATCTCAAGGTCGTCGCCGAGATCCGCGCCGGCATCAATACCCGCAACGTCGCGGTTTCGCCCGACGGCCGGCATGTGGCGGTGGCCAACTACCTGCCGCACACGCTGGTGCTGCTCGATGGCGATCTGAACCTGCTGCGTGCGATCGAGGCGACGGATCGCGACGGCAGGCTCAGCTCGCGCGTCTCCGCCGTCTACGATGCGACGCCGAGGCAGTCCTTCATCGCCGCGCTCAAGGACGTGCCCGAGGTGTGGGAGATCAGCTACACGCGCGCGGTCGAGGACATCCCGACCGGCTTCATCCACGACTACAGGCAACGCGAGGGCGCCTTCATCCCCGGCTACCTCAATCCGCGCCGGACGGTCCTCGCGGACGTGCTCGACGACTTCTTCTTCACCCAGGACTACGCCGAGCTGATGGGGGCCTCGCGCGAGGGGGGCGGGCAGGTCGTCAACCTCGACGTGCGCAAGAAGATCGCCGACCTGCCGCTCGAAGGCATGCCGCACCTGGGCTCGGGCATCACCTGGGAATGGACCGATGCGCAGGGCAGGCCGCGCACCGTGATGGCGAGCACCAACCTGAAGTCGGGCGAAGTGACGGTGATCGACGCCCGCACCTGGGAGCTCGTCAAGCGCATCCCGACCCGGGGCCCCGGCTTCTTCCTGCGCAGCCACGCCGCGAGCCGTTATGCATTCGTGGACTCGATGATGAGCCGCGAGGCAAAGCACATCCTGCAGGTCATCGACAAGCAAACGCTCGAGGTGGTGAAGGAGATCGTCGGCGAGCCGGGCAAGACGCTCGCCCACGTCGAATTCACCCGCGACGGCCGCTACGCGCTGGCCAGCCTGTGGGAAGACGAGGGCGCGGTCGTGGTGTACGACGCGCAGACGCTGGAGGAGGTCAAGCGCCTGCCGATGCGCAAGCCGGTGGGCAAGTACAACGTCTGGAACAAGATCAGCCGCGACGAGGGCACCAGCCACTGAGCGAGGCGCGGCCAATCCGCCGCGGCGACGGGACCCCTTGTCCGAAAGGGCCCGGTATCGAGCATCGAGAGAGAACACCATGGCACTGATTCGACTGGACGAACCGAGCACGCAGCGCATTCCGCCGCAAACCTTTTCACTGTTTGCGCTCGGCTTTCGACCCTTCTACCTGCTGGCGGCGCTGTTCGGCGCGCTGGCGGTGCCGGTGTGGGCGCTGGTGCTCTCCGGCGTGCTCGAGACGCAGCTGCCCGGCGTCTGGTGGCATGCCCACGAGATGCTGTTCGGCTTTGCCGCGGCGGTGATCGTCGGCTTCCTGTTCACCGCGGGCAAGGCCTGGACCGGGCTCGACACCCCCACCGGCGGCCCGCTCGCCGCGCTGGCGGCGCTATGGCTGGCCGGGCGCCTGGCCATGGGTTTCGGTGCCGGGCCGCTTGCGGCCGCGATCGACGCCGTCTTCCTGCCCATGTGCGCGGCGGTGTTCTTCATCGTGCTGCTGCGGGCCAAGAGCAAGCGCAACTACTTCATCGGCGTGCTGCTGAGCGTGCTGTCGCTGGCGAATATCGCCTTTCACCTGGCCCAGCTGGGCGTCGTCGCGGTCGACCCGCTGACCATGCTTCACTTCGCCCTGGCACTGGTGGTGCTGCTCGAGACCATCGTCGCCGGTCGCGTGGTGCCGATGTTCACCGCCAACGCCGTGCGCGGGGTGAAGCAGTGGCGCAACAAGGCCGTCGACTACGCCGCGATCGCCTTCACCGGCGTGGCGCTCGTCCTGTGGGCGGGCGGCGCGGGTGCCTGGGCGGGCCTGGTGGCCTCGGTCGCCGCCGTGCTGCAACTGCTGCGCAGCGGCGGCTGGAACCCCTGGGCAGCGCGCCGCAACCCGCTGCTGTGGGTCCTGCACCTGGCCCACCTGTGGATTCCGCTCGGGCTGCTGCTGCTCGCCGCCGCCCAATGGGGGCTGCTGCCGCGCTCGGCCGGGGTCCATGCGCTGGCGATCGGCTCGATGGGTGGGCTGATCATCGGCATGATCACCCGCACCGCGCTCGGCCATACCGGGCGCATGCTCGTGGCCGGACCGGTGGAAACCGCCGCCTATGTGCTGGTCCAGGTTGCGGTGCTGGCGCGGGTCCTCACCGTGGCGGCGATTCCGGCGGCGAGCCTCGGCGGCGTCCATCTCGCCGCCACCGCATGGTCGCTCGCCTTCGCGCTCTACGCATGGAGGTACCTGCCCTTCCTGCTGCGCGCCCGCGCCGACGGCAAGCCCGGCTGAGGCGCGCCTAAGGCCCGGCGCAGCCCGCTGGCGGCCAGGCATACCACTTTCCCGGCTCGCCTTCGTGCAGGGTGACGCCGGGCCAGAAGGCCCACGAATAGCCTATGTCCTGGCGATCGGCGAGGGACAGCGCGCGCGAGAAGAACCAGCCTGCCGCCACCGCACGCCCGGCGTAGATGTGCATCGCGGGCGAGACATGCGCCGTCCGGCAGGTGGGTTCGGGCGCAGCCGGGTCGACGACCACCACGCTGCGGCTTGCCGTCGTGGTGTTGCCGGCGCTATCGGTAGCGAGATAGCGGCAGGCGTAGCGGCCAGCGCGCCGGGTATCCACGCCCCCGCAGTCTGCCTCGACCACCAGGCGGCCATCCTCGGCGTCGTCGGCCTCGGCGCCCGGATCGGCGAAAGCCTGACCGAGCGGCAGCTGCAGCGGATTGCGGCCGGCGATGTCCAGCCTGGGCGGGCGGTCGCCTTCGGGCTCGATCCGGGGATGACGGGCAAAGAAGTGCCACACGATGTCGGGGTAGCTCGGGCCCCGGCGCAGGGCGAATTTGCCATCGCGTCCCTGCTCGCCGCCGATCCAGTAGTGGCCGTGGTCCTCGTCGGCGGTGCTCGGGGTGGCCAGCGGGCCGTCGTAGAACACCGTCTCGACGATCGA
>JBFGUQ010000144.1:0-6498 GCA_041565515.1 Rhodocyclaceae bacterium
CGATGCCGCCGACCAGCAGCGAGATCGCCGCCACCGTGCCGAGCAGGACCGTCAGCGTGTCCTGCGTCTCGGACACGGTGTCGATGACCGAGGCCATGTTGCGGATGCGGAAATCCTCCACGCCGTGGCGGGCGAGCAGCAAGGCGTTCACCTCTTCCTGGGTATCGTCTATTGCGGCGACGTCGTCGACGGCGACCGTGATGTTGCGCAGGAAGCGCTGGCCGGTCAGGCGCAGGCTGCCGGTGGTGAAGGGGACGAAGACGACGTCGTCCTGGTCCTGACCCCAGGGCGTGGCGCCCTTGGGGCTCATCACGCCGGTGACCTGGAAGGGGATGTTGTTCACCAGCACGTAGGCACCTACCGCATTGCCCGACGGGAACAAGGCGTCGGCGACGGTCTGGCCGAGCACCGCGACGGTGGCGTAGCGCGCCTCGTCGTCGGCGCTGAAGAAAGTGCCGCTGGCGGCGTCCCAGTTGCGCGCCAGCGCATATTCGGCCGAGGTGGCGTTGACGCTGCTGCGGTGGTCGATGTTGCCGACGCGCAGGGTGACGCTGGCGCCCTGTTCGGGCACCGAGGCGAGCACGTTCGGTAGCTCGCCGATCGCGCGCACGTCCTCGATCACCAGTGTCGCCGAGGCGTCGCGGCCGCGGCTGTTGGGCGCACCGGGGCGCACGGTGAGCAGATTCGTGCCCATTGCACTGATCTGGTCGATCACCTTCTGCCTGGCACCATCGCCAATGGCGAGCATGGCGATCACCGAGGCCACGCCGATGACGATGCCGAGCAGGGTCAGGATGGCGCGGAAGAGATTGGCCCGCAGTGCCCGCAGCGCGGTTCGGGTGGCCTCGACCACGTCGGACAGCGAGGAGGTGCGGTCCACATGCGGTGCGAAGTCGGGTTCGGGGCCGGCCGGCGGCTGCGGTCCGGGGTCGGCGACGATGCGGCCGTCGCGGACCTCGATGACGCGCCGGGCCACCGCCGCGACCTCTTGCTCGTGGGTGATGAGGACGATGGTGTGGCCCTCGGCGGAGAGCTGGCGCAGCAGCTTCATGACCTCGGCGCCGCTGCGGCTGTCGAGGGCGCCGGTGGGTTCGTCGGCGAGGATGATGCGCCCGCCGTTCATCAGCGCGCGCGCGATCGACACTCGCTGCTGCTGGCCGCCGGAGAGCTGGCTGGGGCGGTGGTGCCCGCGCTCGGCCAGGCCCAGCGAGGCGAGCAGGTGTTCGGCGCGGGCGTGGCGTTCGGCCGGCGGCATGCCGGAATAGACCGCGGGCACCTCCACGTTCTCGCGCGCGGTGGCGCCGCCGATCAGGTTGTAGCTCTGGAAGACGAAGCCGAAGGCCTCGCGGCGCAGGCGGGCGAGTGCATCGCGGTCGAGGCCGGCGACGTCCTCGCCCATGAAGCGGTAGGCGCCGCCGCTGGGACGGTCCAGGCAGCCGAGGATGTTCATCAGCGTCGACTTGCCCGAGCCCGAGGCGCCCATGATGGCGACGAACTCGCCCGGGTAGATCTTCAGGTCGATGCCGCGCAGGACCCGGGTTTCGATCTCGCCATTGACGAAGCTGCGGGTGATGCCGTCGAGCTCGATCAGCGGCGCGGCGTGCGCGGCCGCCGGGCGAAGGCCGGCACTCGGCACCGGAAGCCGCTCGGCCTTCACAGCCGCGGCGACCTCTGAGGCCGCTCGCCGCCGCTGCCCGGAACGCGCCCGGACACGACGCGCTCGCCTTCGGCGAGACCCGACAGCACCTGGGCCTGGATGCGGTTGGAGATGCCGAGCTCGACCCGGCGGTCCTCGAGGGCGCCGCCGTCCTTCGCCACCCTGACCGTACCCGCCATCGGTGTGCCGCCGCGTGCGGCCTGCACGGAGCCCTCGGCTGCCGCGCTCGCGCTCGACCGCTGCGGTCGACGGCCCTGAGACAGGGCGGCCATGGGAACGAGCAGGGCATCCCTGGCCTCGGCGACGACGAAGAACACCTGGGCGGTCATCTGCGTCATCAGCCTGCCGTCGGGGTTGGGAACATCGAACAGCGCGTTGTAGAGGACGACGTTGTTGGTCACCGTCGGCGTGGGCTCGACCTTCTCCAGCGTTCCCTGCCAGCGCTGGCCCTGGCCGCCCAGGGTGGTGAAGTAGGCCGACATGCCGAGTCGCAGGCGGCTGACATCGGCCTCGGAAACCTGCGTCTGCACGGTCATGGTGCTCAGGTCGGCGACGCGCAGGATCACCGGTGCCTGCTGATTGGTATTGAGCGTCTGGCCCTGGCGGGCGGTGATCGACACGACGGTGCCGCTCATCGGTGACAGGATGCGCGCGTACTGCAGGTTGGCCTCGTCGGCCCGCAGCGAGGATTCGACCTGCTCGATCTGTGCGCGCAGCGACTCGAGCTGGGCTTCGGCCGATTTCCGCGTCGCCTCGGCGGTCTGCAGGGTCTCCTCGGTGGTGGCGTCCTCGGCCATCAGGGCCTGCTGGCGCCTGAACTGGATGCGGGCGAGCTCGAGCTGGGCGCCGCGTTCCTTGAGTTGCGCCCGCAGATTGCGCAACTGCGCACGGGAGGCGTCGACGCGCGCGCGGTACACCGTAGGGTCGATCTCGGCGAGCAGCTCACCGGCCTCGACCTCGCTGCCCACCTCGACGTGGATCCGGCGCAACTGGCCCGAGACCTGCGCGCCGACGTCGACGTAGTCGCGCGGCTGCAGGGTGCCGGTCGCGGTGACGACGTCCTCGATGTCGGCGCGCCGGACGGTGGCGAACTGGTATTGCGTCGCGGCGTCGTCGTCGCCAAATAGCAACGGCCATGCCAGCCAGCCGGCGCCGGCAAGCACGGCTGCGGCGGAGAGGATGAGAAGCGGGCGTTGCCAGCCGCGCTGGCGCGCGCGGGGAGGCGAGGGGCTATGCATCGCGGAAGTCCTGTGCCGGTCGGGTCGTTCCGGGAAATGACCCGGCCGAAGCATAGAGGTTCTCCGGCGTGCGCGGCGTATCGCAGTGTAGCCGCGCTATTGCTCTGCCGTGGGGGCGGTGATGAAGCCCATCTTCTCGATGCCGGCCGCGCGTGCCGACGACATGAGCTCGGCCAGTTTCTGATAACGCGTGTTCTGATCCGCGCGCAGATGCAGTTCGGGCTGGGGTGTCCGCGCGGCGGCCGCGGTCAGCCGCTCGTGCAGCGTGGCTTGGTCGATCGGCTCGTTGTTCCAGAACAGGTTGCCCGCCGCATCCACCGCGAGGGCCACGGTCTCCGGCTTCTCCACCGTGGGCCGGCTGGAAGCATCGGGCAGGTCGATGTTCACCGAGTGAGTCAGCAGCGGCGCGGTGATCATGAACACGATCAGCAGCACCAGCATGACGTCGATGAGCGGCACCATGTTGATCTCGCTCTGCAGCGGGCGCGAATCCCCTGGGCTGAATCCACCGAAGGCCATCATGCCGCCCCGCTGGGGGCCATGCGGGCCTCGCGCGCCCGCGGGTCGGCAATGCGTTCGCCGCCGGCGGTCAGCGGTGCGATCCGCGCGCCGGTCGAGAACCAGGCGTGAAGGTCGTGGGCGAAGGCGTCGAGCTCGGAGAGCTCGACCCGGGTGGCGCGCGTGATGGCGTTGTAGGCGAGCACCGCCGGAATGGCGACGAAGAGGCCGAAGGCGGTCATGATCAGCGCCTCGCCGACCGGGCCGGCGACCTTGTCCAGCGTGGCCATGCCCGAGGCGCTGATGTTGACCAGCGCGTGATAGATGCCCCAAACGGTCCCGAACAGGCCGACGAAGGGTGCGGTGGAGCCGATCGACGCCAGCACGGTGAGGCCGGATTCTAGCGCCGCGGTCGACAGCGCGATCGACTTGCGCAGCGCGCGCGTGATGATTTCGTCGGCGTCGAGCGCGCCACCGAGGGTTTTGCGATCGGTGTGGCGGCGCACGTGTTCGGCTGCGGCTGCGCCCTGCTGCGCGAGGGCGTCGAAGGGCGAGCCCGGGGCCAGCGCGCGCAGGCGTTCGAGTCCGGCCTCGAGGTCGGGAGCGTTCCAGAAGGCCTCGATCGCATCGGCATGACGCCGCGCGCGCAACTGGCGAAGGCTGCGCACCAGGATCAGGTACCAGCTGGTGACCGACATCAGCAGCAGGATCAGCGCGACCGCGCGGATGAGAGCGTCGGACTGAGCCCACAGGTGGGCGAGTCCGAATGCCTGGCTTGCTTCCATTTTTCAGTCTCCTCGCAGTTTGATTACGATCGGTACGAGCACCGAGGCCTCCACCGCCTGCTCGCCCCGCCGTGCCGGCACGAAGCGCCGGTTGCCGACGGCGTCGCGTGCCGCGCGATCGAGGCGCTCCGAGCCGGAACTGCGGGCGAGTTCGATGCGCGCGGGCTGGCCCGCCGGCGACACCAGGATCTTGAGCATCACGTCGCCTTGCTCGCGCGGCCGGCGCGACAGCATCGGATAAGACGGTGGCGGGTTGTTCGCTTAGGCGGAATCGTAATGCGCCGCGGCGCTCGGTGGAAACTGCCGCACCGATGGAGGGCGCCGCAGCCTGGGACGATGGTGGGGCGGCGGAAACCGCTGGCGGGGTCGAACGCGGACCGCTGCAGCGCTGGCGCGGCAGTGTTCATGTCTCGGGGGGCGGCAGTCGACGGCGCCAATGGTCTGCGCCGTCTTGCCCGTTTCAGGACGAGCCGGGCTCCATCTGTGACTGCAGGTAGTTCTGCAGGCCGACCTTGTCGACGAGTTCCAGCTGGGTCTCGAGGTAATCGATGTGCTCCTCGGTCTCCTCGAGGATGTGCTCGAACAACTCGCGCGAGCCATAGTCCCGGCAGGACTCGCAATATGCAATCGCCTCGATCAGATCGGTGCGCCCGCCCTGCTCGAGCTTGAGGTCGCCGCCGAGGCATTCGGGGACGTTCTCGCCGATCAGCAGCTTGTTGAGGTTCTGCAGGTTCGGCAGGCCCTCGAGGAAGAGGATTCGCTCGATCAGCAGGTCGGCGTGTTTCATCTCTTCGATCGACTCGTCGTACTCGTGCTTGCCGAGCCTGACCAAGCCCCAGTTCTTGTACATGCGGGCATGCAGGAAATACTGGTTGATCGCGGTCAGTTCGGTGGTGAGTTGCTTGTTCAGCAACTGGATGACCTTCTTGTCGCCTTTCATGACGCCTCCATCGCAAGGAAGAACGGGAACGCTTGCCCTCGCGTGCCCGCGGCCTCCGGGGAATGAGTAGCGAGGGCCGCGCGCAGGCAGTCACGTGCACAGCTTGCGCAGCGGCCGCATTCCGCCGCGACCCCCAGGTTCTGGCGCAGGTCGCGCAAGGTGGTGCTGCCTTCGCGCACCGCCTCGCCGATATGGCGTTCGGTCACCGCATTGCACACGCAGACGTACATAGTCTAGCCCCGTCTTTCGAGAATGTTGCCGGACAAGGCCGGATTACTTGGTCAGGATCAACTTGCCGGTGCGTGTCGCGCGAAGCAGATAGTGCTCACCTTCATGATCGATGATCACGGAGGACCGGCCGTTGAGCAGCGTGAAGCTGGGAAGGGCCGCGGCGCCGTCTGCAGTGAGTGGAGAGGCGCCGGGTGGGACAGAAGCGGCGATAGTGAGGCCGCAGGGCCTTTGCGATGGATCCGGTGCCTGGCTCATTTTTGCGACAGAGAATGACAATGATTCGCATTAAAGCATCGCGGCGCGATCGGGTCAATCGATTCCGTCATACAGCCCGTTTCCTGCGCGTCCTATTTCAGCCGCAACAGCACTTTGAGGGCCGGGTCGCTCTTGTCGTTGTCGGGCAGGTAGCCGATGGAGCCGGGGTTGTCGAGCAGGAACTGGCGCATTTCGGCAGGGCCGCCAAGCTCGCGCGGCGGCAGCGCGCGACCGGTGAACACGAGTCGTGACCAGTAGGCCCGGGTCTGGCTGGGGTTTTTTCCGGTCAGCGCCATGTAGAAGCGGTCACGCACCTGTCCCGCCGGCAGGTCGAGCAGGGTGACCGGCGTGCCGTCGGCGAGCGTCGTTCGACGGCCGAGGTAGAGCTGTTCCGCCTCGTCGAGGCTGAGCCGGCCGATGCTGCTCGCAGCGGCGGTGACGATCGCGACCTGCGCCTGGGCCGCCGTGGCTGCCAGGGCCAGCGTCAGCGCGAGCGCTCCAAGTGCCAGTCGGCACCGCTGCCGAAGGGCGGGATCAGAACACGACATCGATCGAGATGCTCAGCATGTGTACTCGGCGGTCCCACACACGTGTCGTCTGCACGTTGCCGGTGGGAAAGAACGAACCCCAGCCGTCATTCGCGGTGTGCGCACGGGAATACTCCGCCTTGAGCGCGGCGCTGTCGCTGAAGTCCCATCGCGCGCCGGCGGTGATGCTGCGCTGGGATGCGTTGCGGGAAGCGTTGAACGCGAGCACCGGCGGCAGTCCGCCCGATATGGCGTCGGACACGATGGGCCGGATCTGCCTCATTTCCGCGAGGGTCAGGTAGGGCGTGATCTTGCCGATGTGCCGTCCCAGCGTGAGGTGCCACCCGCTCGCGGTATTGACGTAGCG
>JBFGUQ010000145.1:0-6464 GCA_041565515.1 Rhodocyclaceae bacterium
CGCCGACGATCCGGATTCCTCGCTCGACGACATCGCCCGCGTGGTAAGGGCAGAGCCGGTGCTCAGCGCAAAGACGCTGCGCATGGCCAACACCCTGCTGCTGAATCCGTACCGGGCACAGATCACCAACGTGCAGGACGCCGTCAATCGCATCGGCATCTCCACGCTGCGCTGCCTCGCCTACTCGGTCGCGGCCGAGCAGCTGGCGCAGGACCATCGGTCGCGCCAGATGCGACTGATCGCCTCCGGCCTGTGGATGCACTCGATCGATGTCGCCTCCTGGGCCTTCGCCTTCGCCCGCGAGCTGCGCACGGTCAATCCCGATACCGCGCTGCTTGCGGGCCTGATGGCCAGCATCGGGCAGTTCTACCTGCTCGCCAAGGCTTCCGCCTACCCGGCCCTGGAAGAGAACGTCAACCGCTTTGCCGAGTACGTCGCGACCTGGAACGAACCCGTCGGCCGCGCCGTGCTCGAGGTGCTCGAAGTGCCCGAAGGCATCGTCGATACCTTCGACTACGAGAATCCCTACGGCGGCGCCTGGCCGCCGTCGAGCCTGGCCGATACGGTGTTCCTCGCCTCCCTGGCCGCCGAGACGCCGAATCCCTTCGACTCCCTGCTCGGTGCCAGGCACCGGCCCGAGTTGCTCGAGGCCTGCACCGGCGGCATCGACCGCGCCGAACTGGCAAAGCTCGTCGAATCCGCCCGCGAGACGAGGAAGGAACTGATCGCGGCCGTGTGCGGCTGAAGCAGCCCCTGCGCCAGCACCGGCGGCGCCGTCAGGCCAGCTGCCTGCGCAGCGCAGCGCCCGCCAGGGCGATCGCCTCGGCGGCCTCGGGAAACTGTTTCCCGAGTGTCAGGAAGCCATGCACCATGCCCGCCATCTGCACCGCGGTCAGCTCGCCGCCCTCGGCCAGCACGCGCTCGGCGAAGGCCAGGCAGTCATCCACCAGCGGGTCGTACTCGGCGGTGATCAGCAGCATCGGCGGCAACCCGGCGAGCGACTCGGCCCGCATCGGCGAGGCGCGCCAGTCGTCGGTGCCGCCATCTGGCAGGTAGCGCTCGTAGAACCACACGAGCGTCTCACGATCCAGAAAATAGCCGTCCGCGAAGCGTTCTCGCGACGGCCTGGAACTCAGCATCTCGGTGCTCGGATAGACGAGCAACAGGAAACGCGGCCGCGCGGGGGCGGAAGCGCCAGGCGCATCGCGCAGGGCCAGCGCGGTGACGATGGACAGATTGCCGCCTGCGCTGTCGCCGCCCAGGGCAATGCGCGAGGGATCGATCCCGAGCAGCCCGGCCTGCGCCACCGCCCAGTCGAAGGCGAGGCGCGCGTCGTTGACCGCGGCGGGAAAGGGGTGCTCCGGCGCCAGCCGGTAGTCCACCGACAGCACCGCGCAGTCCGACGCGTTCGCCAGCTCTCGGCACAGCACATCGTAGCTGGCGACGTCTCCCACGCACCAGCCGCCACCATGGAAGAAGATCAGCACCGGGAGCACGTCCCCCGGCCGGCTCGACACCGGGCGATAGAGACGCGCCAGCAGCACGCTGCCGTCCGGCCGTCGCATCGGCACCTCGGTGGTCGAGGCCACCGCCGGCGGCTCGGGGCGAAAGGCGAACTGCAGCTTCTCGAACGAATGCCGGGCCTGGGCGACGGAGAGTTGATGAAATTTCGGCGCACCGACCCGGTACGCCATGGCGAGCAGGGACTGGGCCTGAGGAGTGAGCGGCATGATCTGGGGTTACCGGACGGCGGGATCGCTGCCGGTTCGCTGAGACTGAAACGCGCGATTCTACCGGCTCCATCCCGCCGGCACGACGGGACCGGCTCCCTCCCCTCCCCGGCGGGGAGGGCTCGTTGCCCGTCCCGGCCGCCTTCGAAGCAGAAAACCCCTGTTAATTCGATGGGTATCGATAAACATGCCACGAAGCCCGGCCGATGGCGGGGTTAGGATTTTCTTTAAGCCGAACTCAGGGAGATCCGAACATGACGCGCCGTGATCGAGAGCCGGACCCTGCCATCGCGCGGCATGACGAAAAGCGGTCGTCCGACATCGCCGGCACGCGCCCCGAGACCTGTCGCGGTGTGCGTTGGCGGCCCTGCGTGCGAAACGTCCGCGCCGCTGATGCGGCGCGAGTGCCGGACAAGGTCCCGATCGGGCGCCGCGAGCTCGGACAGGCGGTCGCTGCCGCAGGCACCGCAACCGCCGCCGTCAGCGACATCCTCCAGGCCGCCGCGTCGCGCGACCTGAGGACAAGGACCGACACCCTGGAGGGCATCCTCGAACGTGCCCCTGCGGAGGAGATCGAGGCGCTGCGTCGCGCGCTGCTGAAGACCGGTGCGGACCGCCGGCAGCGCCAGGCGCCGCACCCGGACGAGGCTCTCGCCGACGACTGGCGCAAGGGCGGCTACCCCTACCGCAACCTGCTGTCGCGCAGGAGCTACGAGACCCAGAAATACCGACTCCAGGTCGAACTGCTCAAGCTCCAGGCCTGGGTCAAGGAAAGCGGCGAACGCGTGGTGATCCTGTTCGAGGGACGCGATGCGGCCGGCAAGGGCGGCACGATCAAGCGCTTCATGGAGCACCTCAACCCGCGGGGTGCGCGCGTTGTCGCGCTGGAGAAGCCGTCCGAGGTCGAACGTGGCCAGTGGTACTTCCAGCGCTACGTCCAGCACCTGCCCGGTGCCGGCGAAATCGTCCTGTTCGACCGCTCGTGGTACAACCGCGCCGGCGTCGAGCGCGTGATGGGTTTCTGCACGCCGGCCGAGTACGCAGAGTTCATGCGTGAGGTGCCCGAGTTCGAGCGCAATCTCGTGCGCAGCGGCATCCACCTGATCAAGTTCTGGTTCTCGGTCACGCGCGCGGAACAGCGGCGCCGGTTCGGCGAGCGCGAGTCGCACCCGCTCAAGCAATGGAAGCTCTCGCCGATCGACCTCGCATCGCTCGACAAGTGGGACGACTACACCAAGGCCAAGGAGGCGATGTTCTTCCATACCGATACGGCCGAATCGCCCTGGACGGTGGTCAAGTCCGATTGCAAGAGACGCGCGCGCCTGAACGCGCTGCGCTATGTGCTGCACCAACTGCCCTATGCGAACAAGGACGTCGAGCGGATCGGGGCGCTCGACCCCCTGCTGGTGGGTGGCGCGAGCGCCGTGTTCGAACGCGGAGAGAGGGACGGCGCGAACCCTTGAGGACGGGGCCGGCCCGCGATCGGCAGGCCTTTCAGTTTCGCTTCAGCACGGCTCGCGCAAAATGGACCCATCCATTCACCGACCGCTCGTTCGAGGAGACCGTCATGCGCGCGATTCCCCTGCCCGGTAGCCTGCTCGCCCTTGTCGTCGCCGCGGCAGCCGTCGGCGGCGCCGTCCTGCCCGCTGCCCCGGCCGCCGCAGGTGACAGGCCGCGCAGCCAGGAGGTGCGAACGCTGCGCGAAAGCGGCAAGATCCTGTCGATGGAGGACATACTGGCCCGCGCCCGGGCGATCCGGCCCGGCCAGGTCGTCGAGGTCGAGCTCGAGCGCGAAGACGCGAAATACGTTTATGAACTGAAGATCATCGACGACGCGGACCGCGTGCACAAGCTCGAGATGGACGCCGCCAGTGGCGAACTGATCGAGCGCCAGGAGAGGTGAGACCATGCGCCTGCTCATCGTCGAGGACGACGCTGCCCTGGGCGAGCGCCTGCGCGCGCGACTGCGCCAGGAGGGCTACGCGGTCGATCTCGCCGCCGACGGCGTCGATGGCGCCCACCTCGGCGCAACCGAACCCTACGACGCGGTGATCCTCGACCTCGGCCTGCCGGGCAAGCCCGGGCTGGCCGTGCTGCGGGAATGGCGCGCGGCAGGCAACATGGTGCCGGTGCTCATCCTCACCGCGCGCGACGGCTGGAGCGAGCGCGTCGATGGGCTGCAGGCCGGGGCCGACGACTACCTGGGCAAGCCCTTTCACGTCGAGGAGCTTGCTGCCCGCATCCAGGCCCTGCTCAGGCGTGCCGCGCCGGCGCAGGCGCCGCAATTGCGCGTCGGGCATTGGCGCCTGGACGAAACCCGTCAGTGCCTGGTCGGCGACGATGGTCGCGAACAGTCCCTGACCGGCACGGAGTTCCGCCTGCTGCGCTATTTCATGCGCCACCCAGGGGAGCTGTTGTCCAAGACCCGCCTGTCCGAGCACGTCTACGACTACGACGCCGAACGCGACAGCAACGTGATCGAGGTGTATGTGCGCCGCCTGCGCAGCCTGCTGGGCAGCGAGCGCATCGAGACCCGTCGCGGCCAGGGCTATGTGTTCCGGGCCGGAAGATGACGAAGTCGCTCGGTCCGTACTCCCTGCGCAACCGGCTGTCGCTGGTGCTGTCGCTCGTCCTGCTGGCCGCCAGCGCACTGCTGGCTTTCGGCCTGCAGGATTTTCCACGCCGGCTCGTCGAGGACTACGTACTGTCCCGCCTGCAGCACGACGCCGACCTGCTCTACGTGCGTGTGCTCGATGCCGCGGACGCCGATGCCGCGGCACAGGCGGCGGCCGGCACGGTCTATCAGCTTCCGCTGTCCGGCCATTACTTCGCCATCCGCCAGGGCGGGCGAACGATCCGCTCGCGTTCGCTGTGGGATGAGGAAATCGAGCTTGCTGCACCGCCCGAACGGGGCGAGACCGTCGGTCGCCAGCCCGGCCCGGCCGGACAGACCCTGCTGGTCTTCACGAAGCATTTCCCTGCGGCGGGCGACGGCATCGTGATCACGGTGGCGGAGGATCTGGTGCGCCTCGACAATGCGGTCGCCGCCTTCGGCGAACGCATGCTGATCGGGCTGGCCCTCGCGCTCGTCGTGCTGCTCGTCGTCCAGCGCCGCCTGCTGGTGCGCGGCCTCGCCCCACTCGACGAGGCCGTCGATGCCTGCCGCCGCCTCGAACGCGGTGAGACTTCCGCCGTGGAAATCCCCGCGCCCACCGAGGTGCGCCCGATACTCGACGCGGTCAACCGCCTCGCCCGCCATCAGGCGCACCGGCTGGGGCGCGTGCGCCACACCGTCGGCAATGTGTCGCACGCGCTGAAGACACCGCTCGCCGTGCTTGCACAGTGCGCCGACGAGCTCGCTGCCGGCGGCGCGTGCGCACAGGCGGACGCGATTCGCGCCCAGCTCGAGCTCATGCGTGCCACCATCGAGCGCGAGTTGCGCCGCGCGCGCCTGGCCGGCCGCGGACCGGGTGCGGGCTTCGACCCCCGCCCCGAGCTCGAGACGCTCGTCACGGCGCTCAAGCGGCTGCACGCCGGCCGCGAAATCGCCTTCGAACTCGACATTAGCAGGACACACCTGGCCTTCGACCGCGAGGACATGCTCGAGCTCTTCGGCAATCTGCTGGACAACGCCTGCAAGTGGGCCCGCAGCCGGGTGCGGGTCGGGGTCGCGATCCGGCCGGCGGGTGATGGTCGCGGCGAACCTGGCGAGCATGTCGAATTCCGCGTCGACGATGATGGTCCCGGCGTGCCTGCCGGCATGCTCGAGCGCCTCGGCACGGCGGGTCTTCGCGGCGACCAACAGCGCCCGGGGCACGGCCTCGGCCTGGCGATCGTCGGCGACATCGTCGCCCAGTACGGCGGCACCATCCGGTATGCGCGCTCTGCCGAGCTCGGCGGCCTCAGCGCGGTCGTGCGGGTTCCCCTGCAGGCGCCGCCGACTCCGGCGTGAAGCGCGCCATGAAGGCGCGGTCGATGCGGTCCTTCCAGCGCCACACCCAGTCGCCCCACCAGGCGAACGCCCCCCATGCGCCCAACGCATGCCCGGTGCCAGTGCTGATCAGGTAGAGCGCGCGCCGCTGCGGGCGCCAGGACTGCAAGGGCTTGCCTGCCACCGCGCGCGCCAGGTTCTCGGCCAGCGCCGGGCCGGCGCGCACGGCGAACACGCCGGATTTCGGGCGCGCATCGGCATAGGCCGCGCAGTCGCCGGCGGCGAAGACCTCCGGGTGCGACACCGATTGCAGGCAAGGCCCGACCCGCACGAAACCCGCCGCATCGGTGGCAAGGCCGGACTCCGCCAGCCAGCCCTGGGCCGCTGCGCCGGTCACCAGCAGGACATGGCGGGCGGGGAGCGTCCGACCCGATTCGAGCAGCACGCCGTTGCCATCGACTGCCGTCACGCGGCAACCGCCGACCCAGCCGATCCTGCGCCGGCGCATCAGGCGCTCGACCCGCAGGCGCAGCAGCGAGGGCATGCCATCGAGCGGCCTTGCCGCGGCGCCGACCACCGTCACGCCGACCTGCCCGTCGTCGCCGAGTCCGAGCGCGCGCAGCCGGGCGTCGAACGCAAACCCGAGCTCCACCCCGGCAGCACCGCCACCGACGATGACGAGATCAGCCGCCCGCCCCGCCCGCGCGTCGGCGAGGACGCGTTCGACGGCATCGACGAAGCACTCGATCGGTCGCACGGCGATGGCATGCTCCGCGGCGCCGGCGATGGTCGACCGCGCGGTC
>JBFGUQ010000146.1:0-6378 GCA_041565515.1 Rhodocyclaceae bacterium
GCCGCGAGGAACTGCGACGTGATCCGGCCGCCCGGGTCGACGGCGGCATCGAGCGCATCGGGTCGGCCACCGACTGGTCGCTGCCCGCCGATGTGCACGAGGGCATCGGCCGTGGTGCCGGCTGGGTGTGGTCGGTTGGCCTGCTGGTGTTTGCCGCGATACTGGCGGCAGCGCTGCCCGGCGTCTTCGAGCGCGTCGGCGCAACGGTGCGCAGGCGCTGGCCATTTTCCATGTTGATCGGCTTCATCGCCCTCGTGTGCATTCCGGTCGCGGCGCTGATCGTCATGATCACCGTGATCGGCGCGCCCCTGGCGCTGACCGCCATCGCCGCCTACCTGGTGCTGCTGGTGGTCGGTTACGTCTCGACGGGTGTCGCGGTGGGCACGATCGGCCTGCAGGGGCTGCGGCCCGCGGACGCGGATCGGGCCGGCTGGCGCATTGCGGCCGCTGTCCTCGGCATGCTCGCGATCGCCTTGCTGGGGCGCTTGCCGTGGGTCGGCGGGCTGGTGGTGTTTGCGGCACTGCTGCTCGGCGTCGGGGCGCTCCTGCTGCAGCTGCGGCGGGCGCAGGCAGGCGTTTGACCGCGGCGCGCGGTAGCGCGCGCCGTCGCCAAGCCGCCGGGCGGCAATCCAGCGTCGGCTAGAATGAGAGTGCCTCCATTCGAAAGGGATGATGATGAGCTTTTCGATTCGGTCCGCGTCCTTCGTTCACGGCGGGGAGATCCCCGGCAAATACACCTGTCAGGGGCGGGACGTCTCGCCGCCGCTCGAATGGTCGGCTGCGCCGCCGGGCACGCAAGGCTTCGTCCTCATCGTGGATGATCCGGATGCGCCTGATCCGGCCGCGCCGAAGACGACCTGGGTGCACTGGCTGCTCTACGGTCTGCCGCCGGCGACGCGCAGCTTGCCCGAAGGCGTGGCCGAAGCGGCGTTGCCCGCCGGCACGCGCGGGGGTCGCAACGACTGGAATCGAACCGGCTACGGCGGTCCGTGTCCGCCGGTCGGACGCCATCGCTATTTCTTCAAGCTCCACGCCATCGATTGCGTCCTGCCCGACCTGAAGCAGCCGACCAAGGCGCAACTGCTAAAGGCGATCGAGGGCCACGTGCTCGCCTCGGCCGAGCTCGTAGGCACGTACATCAAGCGCTGAGGATGCAGCCCGTCGGCCGTCGCCGCAGCGGCCCGCTGCCCGTTCCGCAACCACCGGAAACCCCCATGATTCGACCCGCCCCCTGGCATCGCGCACGGCGTGCTCTTGCGCACGCGATGATCTTCGCCGCCGGGATCGTCGTCGCCCTGCCCGCTCCTGCCCGGGAACTGCCCGTGCATCGCAGCGTGCCCGGTGGCGTGGCGCTGGTCGAACTCGGCCCATCGGCCGAACCGCCGCGCGTGGCGCTGGACACGGTCCCGGTGCTGGTGGTCGGCGATGAGTCGGGATGGACGGCGGTGGCGGGCATCGCGCTCGACGTCGCGCCGGGAACGCATCGGCTCGCCGTGCGCCGCGCGGGCGAGGCCGACGAGGAACTGCCCTTCGTCGTCGCGCCCAAGCGCTATGCCGAGCAGCGGCTGAAGGTCGCGCCCGGCAAGGTCGACCTGTCCGCGGAGGACCTCGCGCGCTACGAGCGCGAGCGCGTCCATCTCGCCGGGGTGGCGGCCACCCATAGCGAGGCGGTTCCGGCGAGCCTGCGCCTGCAGCAGCCGACGGCCGGGCGGCGCTCGGGCTCCTTCGGCCTGCGCCGCGTCTTCAACGGCCAGCCACGCCGGCCCCACAGCGGCATGGACATCGCCGCGCCGACCGGCGCGGCAGTGGTCGCCGCCGCCGCGGGGCGGGTGATCGACGGCGGCGACTACTTCTTCAACGGCAACACCATCTGGCTGGACCACGGTGGCGGCCTGCTGACGATGTACTGCCACCTCAGCGCCATCGACGTGGCGCCCGGCGAGGTCGTCGCCGCCGGCCAGCGCATCGGCGCGGTCGGCGCCACCGGGCGTGTCACCGGCCCGCACCTGCACTGGTCGGTCAGCCTCAATCGGGCGATGGTGGACCCCGCCCTGTTCCTCGATGAGGGAGGCGAGGGCGCCGGGCGCTAGTGCCGGGCTGCGGCGTCGGGCCGCGTCCCGCTCCCGGCTCCCGGACCACTCGAAACGCGGGCGGACGGCTTCCGGCGAGCGATGAGAAAGTCATGCGGCAGCGCCGAATCCCGGCAGGGCAGACGGTAAGATATGCCCCTTCAGCATGCGGGGGCCGGAAGGGCAGCGAAGGAATGGGAGCAAGCTCGAGCAGGGTGGTCGCGATCTGCCTGTGCGCATGCCTTCTCGCTGCGGCGAGCTTCGCTCATTCCCGAAGTCCGGCAGAGGCGCCGGTCTATCGGGCACTGCCCCGCATCGAGTCCGTCGGCGTCGGTGTAATCCCGCGCGGCGTCGTGGCCACCATCGCGCAGGACAGGGCCGGCTTCCTGTGGCTGGCAACCGGCGATGGCCTGGTTCGCTACGACGGCTACCGCTACCGGGCGCAGGAATTCGACAGCCCCGATCCGACGCTGCGCAACCTGGGCTGGATCCGTGCCCTGCTGCCGTCTCGTGACGGGCGCTTGTGGATCGGCACCGAGACGCGGGGGCTCGCGGTCTACGATCCGGCCAGCGACGCGGTGCAATTCCCGGTGCAAACGGCCGATCGCGCAGCCAACGCGCCGTCGACGGCGGCACCGATGGCGGAGCCGACGGCGTACGCCCTGGCGGAAGACCTGGAGGGCGCGATCTGGAGCGGCACCCTGGGGGGCGGGCTGCAAAGGCTCGATCCCGCGAGCAGGACGGTGACGACCTATCGCCACGGCCCGGCTCCCGGCAGCTTGCCCGACGATCGGGTCCTGTCGCTGCTGGTCGACCGGCAGGGCAACCTGTGGGTCGGCACATGGCGGGGCCTGAGCATCAAGCGGCGCGGCAGCGAGGCATTCGAAGCCGTGGCGCCGAAACCCGATGCCCGTAACGGGGTGGTCGCCGAGTTCGCCGTCCAGGCACTGATGGAGTCGGCCGACGGAGCGATCTGGCTGGGCACCCGCCAGGGCGATGTCGCATGCGTCGATCCGGTGTCGGGCGCGATGGCGCTGTTGCCGCCGCATGAGCGTGCCGAAGCCACCGTGGCCGGGGCCGTGTCCAGCCTTGTCGAGCTCCCCGGCGGAAAGGTCTGGGTCGGGCGCAGCACCGGCATCGATGTGCACGACAGTCGAAGCGGTCGGCGACTCCAGCTGCTTCGGCACGATCCCACCTCGAACAGCGGGCTGGCCGGCAACCAGGTGACCGCACTGTTGCGCGATCGCGCCGGCTGGGTCTGGATCGCCGGATTCGGGCTCGGCCTGCAAAGGCATGATCCGGAAAACACCAGCTTCCGGGTGCGCGGCAGGGATCCGGATCAGGCCAGCCCGATGGCGCAGCCGGACCTGCGCAGCCTGGTGCAACTCGATAGCGGCGAGATCTGGGCCGGCACGCAGACCGCCGGCGTGGCCATTCTGAATTCCTCGCTTGCCACCGTGTCCGGGTTCAGCCCGCGCAAGGCTGGATCCGCCGGTCCTGCGGCGCCCGCGCAGGCAGCGCACGAAGCGTTCAGCGTCGGCGCCATGACCCAGGCCAGCGATGGAAGCGTCTGGATGGAGGCCGAAGGGTGGCTCTACCAGTTCGACCGGGAGCGCAGGCAACTCAATGCCCTTGTCCTGGACGCGGGCATCACCCATCGCCTGGTGCCCGGGCCGGACGGCATCGTGTGGGTGTGCACCCAGAACGGGCTGTACAGGCTGGACCCCGAATCCGCGTCCCTGCAGGCCATTCGCAACGCAGACGGGACGCCTTTCGTAGGCGACGTGTTCACGGTCGCACCGGGTCCGGACCGGCACTTGTGGGTCGGCACGGTCAAGGGCCTGTATCGCATGAAGCCCGGTGACGCCGGGTTCGAGGCGGTCGAGGCGGCGCAGGGCGCAGGGCTTGGCAACCCCGTCGTCATCGGCTTGCTGTGGGATGGCGACGGGACGCTGTGGCTCGATACCGCAGTCGCGGGCTTGCACCGCATGGCGTCCTGGGACGGTAGGGCAGCCGCCTTCGAACGCATCAGCCAGCGCCATGGCGTCGTCAGCCGGCCGTTCGGCGCCAATCTCCTGCAGGACGCCAGGGGACGCATCTGGACCCAGCTCCATGTGTACGATCCCGCGTCCGACCAACTGGTCGAGCTCACCGCCGTCGATGGCGTCGATATCGGCACGCCGTGGTTCTTTTCGTTTGCGCGGACACAGGATGGCCGATTCCTCTTCGGCGGGAGCAAGGGGCTGCTGGTCGTCAACCCGGAGAACTTCGACACCTCGTCGTATGCCCCGCCGGTCGTGCTGTCGCGTCTGCGCATCGACAACGTCCCCCGCAAGCTGGGCGGGCTCGCGACCGGGCTCACGCTTGCGCCGGACGAGCGAGGCTTCAGCGCCGAGTTCGCTGCCCTGGATTTCAGCGAGCCGTCGCGCCTGCGCTATGCCTACCAGCTCGTCGGTGTCGATGCCGGCTGGATCGAGGGTGGCTCGGACCTGCGCACGGCCAGCTACGGCGACCTGCGTCCCGGCGACTACACCCTGAGGGTCAGAGCAAGCAATCGCCACGGGGTGTGGAGCCCTCATGTGCTGGAACTGCCGGTCAGGACCTTGCCTGCCTGGTGGGAAACCTGGTGGTTCCGCCTTGCTGCGTTGCTGGCGCTGTCCGGCCTGCTGTACGCCACCATCCAGTTTCGAACCCGCCACCTGCAAAGCCGTCAGCTGGAGCTCGAGCGCAAGATCGAAGAGCGCACGGCCGCCTTGAGGGAGGCCAGCCTGACCGACCCCCTCACCGGCATGCGCAACCGCCGCTTTCTGACCGAACATATCCGCTCGGACACCGAGCTGGCGGTTCGCCGCCATGAAAGCCATGCGCGCAACGGTGGCGAACCGCCGGCGGACGCCGACCTGATCTTCTTCCTGATCGACATCGATCACTTCAAGAGCGTGAACGACGTCCTTGGCCACGCCGCAGGCGACTCGGTCCTGACGCAGATGCGGGAGCGCTTTGCCTGCGTCTTCAGGGAAACCGACTACATGGTGCGCTGGGGCGGTGAAGAATTCCTGATCGTGGCACGGGCGACCTCGCGCCACCATGCCTCCGATCTTGCCGAGCGCGCCTGCCGGGCCGTCGGCACGCGACCCTTCCTGCTCGCCGACGGCCAGGAGCTGGTCCGGACCTGCTCGATCGGCTTCGCCTGTTTCCCGCCATGCACGCGATCGCCCGCCAGCCTGGGCTGGAGCGAGACCATCAATCTGGCCGACAAGGCCTTGTATCGCGTCAAGTCGAACGGCCGAGACGGCTGGATGGGCGTGACGCGGGTCGACGAGGCGCGCATCGACGCCGTGCGTGCGCTGCTGCTCGAGGAAGACTTCCCGGACGAGGCGGGGCTGGCAATCGAACGCTCTCATCGATGAAGGCGCTGGCCGCCCTCCCGCGTTTCGAGGCAGGCAGCGGATCGTCGCGAGCTTGCGTCCAGAATGCGATCAGGCGCCGAACAGCTTCAGATCGAGGCTGCGCTCGAGGAGCCAGAGTGCGGCGATCGCCAGAGTCGCCAGCGAGCCGCCGATGAATACGCCGCGGCGATAGAAGGCGGTGCTGCGCAGGCCGTAGGCCAGGGGCAGGAACACCGCGACGATGGCGAGCTGGCCGATTTCGACGCCGAGGTTGAAGCCGAGCAGCGACAGCGCCAGTGCCTGCGCCGGCAGGCCCAGCTCGGTCAGCACGCTGGCGAAGCCGAAGCCGTGGATGAGGCCGAAGACGAAGGCAGCCACCCAGCGCCGGCCCTCGATCACCGGTCTGAGATTGTTCGCGGCGGCCAGCACCACCGAGGCGGCGATCGCCGACTCGACCAGGCGGGACGGTAGGACGACCAGGCCCAGCGCTGCGAGCGCGAGCGTGATCGAATGTGCGACGGTGAATGCCGTGACCACCCACAAGACCTCGCGCAGCGCGTCGGCGAAGCGGGCCACGCCGCGCCAGCGTCCCGCCTCGTGCACAAGCACCGCGGGCAGCAGCAGCGCGAGCAGGAACAGGATGTGATCGAAGCCGATCCAGATATGCCAGACGCCCTCCACCAGATACTGGCCGAACTGCGCCAGGCGCGAATCCTGGCCGGCGACGAAGCCTTGCTCGGCGCGCTCGGGGGAGAGCACGGCGGCGTGGGGCATGCCGTCGAGTTCCAGCCGCAGCAAGCCGCGGTGCAGGGCGTCCAGCTCGAACAGCAGCCGGTAGTCCAGCGTCAGCTCGCCGTCCGCACCGGGGCACTCGCCCGCCAGTTGCAGGACGGCATAGGCGCCGTCGGTGTGCGTGTCGA
>JBFGUQ010000147.1:0-6354 GCA_041565515.1 Rhodocyclaceae bacterium
GTCGACAGCGTCCATGCCCTGATCTTCTGGTACTCGTCCTCGGTCGGGTCGCGGCCGTTGTCGGCCTTGAACTTCGCCACCTGCTGGTCCATCGCGGTGTTGAAGAAGAAGGCGAGGATGAGCGGCGCCGGGCCGTTGATCGTCATCGACACCGAGGTCGTCGGCGCGCACAGGTCGAAGCCGTCGTACAGCACCTTCATGTCGTCGAGCGTGGCGATGCTGACGCCCGAGTTGCCGATCTTGCCGTAGATGTCGGGGCGCAGGTCGGGATCGCAGCCATACAGGGTCACCGAATCGAAGGCGGTCGACAGGCGGTGCGCCGGCATGCCCTCGGAGACCTTCTTGAAGCGGCGGTTGGTGCGGAAGGCATCGCCTTCGCCGGCGAACATCCGCGTCGGATCCTCGCCCTCGCGCTTGAACGCGAAGACGCCGGCGGTGAACGGGAAGGAGCCGGGGACGTTTTCCTTCATCAGGAACTTGAGGGTCTCGCCATCGTCCTCGAAGCCGGGCAGCGCCACCTTGCGGATCTTGCTGCCCGAGAGCGACTGGCTGGTGAGCTGGGTGCGGATTTCCTTGTCGCGGATCTTCACCACGTACTCGTCGGCGGCATACAGCTCGCGGGTCTTGGGCCACATCTCGAGCAGCTTCTTCGCCGCCGGCGTGAGCTCGCCGTCCTTCCAGTCGATGAGCTCATCGAAGTGCTCTGCAGGCTTGCCGCGCTCCTTGAACAACGCGCAGGCGATCCTGAGCGACTGGCGCTCGCGTGCGACGCGGGCCTGCTGTTCGATGTGCTGGTGGTAGCCGCGCACGGTGTCGGCGATCTCGGCGAGATAGCGGATGCGCTCGGCCGGCACGATCGCACGGCCCTCGCTCGAGGCCTTGACCTTGACCACCGGCAGCTTGCCGGCGGTCTTGGCCGCCACCTTCAGGCCCTTGGCGACGAGTTGCGGCAGCATCGCCTGATAGAGCGCGGTCACGCCGTCGTCGTTGAAGCGCGCCGCCATGGTGCCGAACACCGGCATCTGGTCGGTGTCGTGCGAGAACAACTCGCGGTTGCGCTGGTACTGCTTGCGCACGTCGCGCAGCGCATCCTGCGCACCCTTGCGATCGAACTTGTTGATGGCGACGAAGTCGGCGAAGTCGAGCATGTCGATCTTCTCGAGCTGACTCGCGGCGCCGAACTCCGGGGTCATCACGTACAGCGACAGGTCGACGAAGGGCACGATCGCCGCGTTGCCCTGGCCGATGCCGGAGGTCTCGACGATTACGAGGTCGAAGCCGGCGAGCTTGCACGCGGCGATCACCTCGGGCAGCGCGGCCGAGACCTCCGAGCCGGTGTCACGGGTCGCGAGCGAGCGCATGTAGATGTTCTCGTGCTCGATCGCGTTCATGCGGATGCGGTCGCCGAGCAAGGCGCCGCCGGTGCGCTTGCGCGACGGATCGATGGAAACGATCGCAAGCTTGAGCCTGTCTTCCTGGTCGAGGCGGAAGCGACGCACCAGTTCGTCGGTCAGCGAGGACTTGCCGGCGCCGCCGGTGCCGGTAATGCCCAGCGTCGGGATCTTCGTCTTCGCCGCCGCGTCCCGGATCGCCGCCTTCACCTCGTCCTTGAGGCCGCCGTTTTCCAGCGCGGTGATGATCTGTGCCAGATTGCGCAGGCGCACCTGGCGGTCGCCGCCGCTGAGCGCCTTCAGTACCTCGTCGGCCTTCTTCGGCGCGGCGGCGGTGAGGTCGAAGTCCGAGCGCTCGACGACGCTGTTGATCATCCCCTGCAGGCCCATCACCGCGCCGTCTTCGGGCGAGAACACATGGGTGACGCCGTACGCGTGCAGTTCCTTGATCTCGGAGGGCACGATCACGCCGCCGCCGCCGCCGAACACCTTGATGTTCTCGCCGCCATTGGCCTTGAGCAGGTCGATCATGTACTTGAAGAACTCGACGTGACCGCCCTGGTAGCTGGTGATCGCGATGCCCTGCACATCCTCCTGCAGCGCCGCGTTGACGATCTCGCCGACCGAGCGGTTGTGGCCGAGGTGGATGACTTCCGAGCCGGTGGATTGAATGATGCGGCGCATGATGTTGATCGAGGCATCGTGGCCGTCGAACAGGGCAGCAGCGGTGATGAACCGCACCTTGTTCTTCGGCTTGTAGGGCTGCATCTTCTTCGCAACGCTCAGGTCGGTCATGTCGGTCGTCCCCGCTATTTGAATGGATGCTTGCAATCATAGAAGGCCATGGCCGCCTTTGCCATTGCCCTTGGTGACGTCCATCGTGCAAAATCCGCCAAACACTGCCCGTCGTTTCGGACCGGTACGCACGCAAGGATCAGATGCCCCGGACGCCACCCCGTACCCCCTCGCTCCCGCGCAAGGCCGCGCGCACCCGCGCCACGGTGGCAATGGGCTTCGTCGTCGGCATGCTTTCGGGCATGCGGCGCCGGCAGCGCGACGCGGCGCCCCTGCTCGCCGAGGCGGGCATCAGCCTTGCAGACCCTGCCAGCCGCGTCCCGGTCGAGCGCTACGCCGCGCTCTACAATCTCATCGTCGGGGCGCTCGACGACGAAGGCTTCGGCCTCTTTTCGCGCGAGATCCCGCCCGGCAGCTTCGAATTCCTGTGCCGCGGCATGCTCGGTGCGCCGACGCTGGCAGAAGCGCTGGAGCGCGCGGCACGCTTCCTGCGCATCGTGCTCCCCGACCTGGCGGTCGGCATCGCCCGCGACGGCGCGCGCGCCGAACTGCACATCGTCGAGGCGCGGACGCTGACGGCCGACCGGGACGACCCCGCGCGGGTGTTTGCCTTCGAGTGGCTGCTGCGCCTGCTCCACAGCCTCGCGTGCTGGTTCGCCGGGCGCGGGCTGGCGCTCGACGCCGTGAGCTTTCCGTACGCGCGGCCCGCTCACGCCGACGACTACCTGCTGGTCTATACCGCGCATTCGAGTTTCGGCGGCAGTTCCCTGGTGGCGCGTTTTCAGGCCAACCTCCTCGACCTGCCTGTCCGGCGCGACGAAGCCGCCCTCGGCGCCTTCCTGGAGGGTGCGCCGGGGAAGATCTCGATGCTCTACCGCCGCGACCGCGAAATGGTGTTCCGCGTCCGCGACCTGCTTCGCGACGCCCTGCCGATTAACCTGTCGCTCGGCGATGTCGCGCAACGACTGCATCTGTCCCCCCGCACCCTGCACCGCAGGCTGGAAGAGGAAGGCTCGAGCTTCCGTGCGATCAAGGACGCCATCCGTCGCGACATCGCGCTGGCGCGCCTGACCAAGACCCGCCAGCCGATCGAGCAGCTGGCCGCAGACCTCGGCTATGCCGACCCGTCGGCCTTCTATCGCGCCTTCGTCGCCTGGGCGGGCATGTCGCCGGAACGCTTCCGCAGCCAGCTCGCGGGCCAGCACCCCGCCCGTGCCGGCGCCAGGCCAAGAAACGGGAGCGGCCCCGCCGACCCCGCGACAACATGCCGTTGACGTTAACGTAATAATTGTCGAGGATCGCACCGCCCGACCGGCGAACGAGCCCGCGCCAGCGCCGGCCTGAACTGTGCAAACATGGGGCCTAGAAAAACACTAGACGACGGAGACAAGGCACAAGATGGCGAAGTCGGCCAACGAAGGCACTCAGCTGTCACCACTGACGCCGGAGCAACAGCGGCGCTACGATCTGCTGCTCGCCGGACTCGATCTGCTCGACCAGGCGATCGCCGTGTTCGACGCCACGCCGAAGCTGGTGACCTGGAACAAGGCGCTGCTGCGCCTGCTCGACTTTCCCGAATCGCTCGTGCGCGTCGGCACGCCGTTCGAGGATTTCGCGCGCTACAACGCCGAGCGCGGCGAATACGGCCCGGGCGACATCGACAGCCTGGTGCGCCAGCGCGTGGCCGCCGCGCGCGCGTTCCAGCCCCACTACGTCGAACGGGCGCGGCCCAACGGCCAGATCCTGGCCGTGCGCGGCGTGCCGATCCCGAACCTCGGTTTCGTCTCGCTGTGGACCGACATCACCGAGCAGCGCCGCAACGAGCAGCTGATCCAGGAGCAGAACGCGCAGCTCGAGGCCCGCGTGAAGGCACGAACGGCGGAACTCGAGGCGGCCAATGCCCGCCTCGCGCAAGCCAACGTGGAGATCGACGATATCGCCGGCGCCCTGCGCCGCAGCGAGAACCGCTTGCAGTTGATCCTCGACTCCATTCCCGCGCTGATCGCCTATGTCGACTGCGACGAAATCTACCGCTTCGCCAACAAGGGATACGCCGACTGGTTCGGCTTCGACAAGGAGGCGATCGTCGGCCACCACATCGTCGAGCTGTTCGGCGACGAGCTCTACCGCCAGATCCGGCCTCACCTGGAGCGCGCCCATGCGGGTGAAAGGGTCAGCTACGAATACAGCCGGCAGGCCAGGGGCGGCCGCACCGTCTATGCCCGCAGCGTCGTCGTGCCCGAAGCCGGCGCGGACGGCCGCGTCCTCGGCTTCTTCGTCATGTCTACCGACATCACCGAGCAGAAGGCCAACCAGGCGGCACTGATCCAGGCGCAGAAGATGGAGGCGGTGGGCCAGCTCACCGGCGGGCTGGCGCACGACTTCAACAACCTGCTGACGATCATCATCGGCAACCTGTCGGCGCTGCAGCCTCGACTCGAGCGCGGCGCCAGCGCGGACTACCTCGACCCGGCCCTGCAGGCGGCACGGCGCGGGGCGGAGCTGATTCGCCGCCTGCTGAGCTTCTCTCGGCGGCAGACGCTCGAGCCCTGCGCGGTGGAGGTCGGCGCGCTGGTGCACAACATGACCCACCTGCTGGTGCGCACGCTCGGGGCGAACATCAAGGTCCGGCTGCGCTTGCCGGGCGAGCCGCTGCACGCGCTGGCCGACCCCCACCAACTCGAGAACGCGCTGCTCAACCTCGCCCTGAATGCGCGCGACGCCATGCCCGAAGGTGGCGAGCTGACCATCGCCGTTTCCGAGCGCGAACTCGACGACAGCCTCGCGCGTATCGCCGAGGTCCCGGCCGGCGCCTACGTGCAGATCGACGTCAGCGACACCGGCAGCGGCATACAGGCGGATGTGCTGTCGCGCGTGTTCGAACCGTTCTTCACCACCAAGCCCTTCGGCGGCGGCAGCGGCCTCGGCCTGTCGATGGTGTATGGCTTCGTGCGCCAGTCCGGCGGCAACATACGAATCATCAGCACCCCGGGCGAGGGTACGAATGTGCGCTTCGTCCTGCCGATCGCGAGCGCGGTCGCCGAGGCGGCGCCGGAGCAGGATCGCCCTGCGGCTTCGCGGCGGCTGCGCAACCGCCCGGTGCTGCTGGTGGAGGACGAACCCGAGGTACGCAAGGTGATCCGCATGCAGCTTGCCGAACTCGGCCACCCGGTCATCGAGGCCTCGAACGGCGTGGAGGCCCTGGCGATGCTGCAGAACATCGAGGACATCGCCATTCTCGTCAGCGACACCGTCATGCCCGGCGGCATCGATGGCCGCGAACTCGCCAGCCGAACCCGGACCCTGCGCCCGGGCCTGCCCATCCTGCTGATCACCGGCTATGCCAGCGCCGTTCCGGCCGGCGCCGACGGTGCCGACGACGTGCCGGTGCTGCGCAAACCCTTCGACCAGGCCGCGCTGGCCGCCGCGCTGGGCGGACTCGCGCTCGACCAGGAAGACGACATCCCATGCCCCTGAATCGCAACGCGCCGGCTATGCCGGCGAGCATCTTCATCGTCGAGGACGAGCCCGAGATCGCACGACTGATCTGTGCCAGCCTCGCCGAGTACGGTTTCAAGTGCGAACACCAGAGTACCGGCCGGCAGCTGCTGGCGCGCGCTCGCGAGAGTTCGCCCGACCTGTGCATCGTCGACCTCGGCCTGCCCGACATGGACGGCATGCAGGTCGTGCGCGAACTGCAGGACGGCAGCCCTTGCGCCGTGCTGATCCTGACCGGGCGCAACGACGTCACCGATCGCGTCCTCGGTCTCGAACTCGGCGCCGACGACTACATCGTCAAGCCGTTCGAGCCCCGCGAACTGGTCGCGCGCGTGCGCTCGATATTGCGTCGCTACCAGCGCGCCGCCACGCCGGATCCCACCAGCGAGCGTGGCATCGCGCGCTTTGCCGACTGGGTCTTCGACAGCTGCCGGCACGCACTCACCGCGCCCGACGGCCGCGAGATCTCGCTGTCTGCAGCCGAGGCCGGCCTTCTCGCCACCCTGCTGCGACGGCCGAACAAGATCCTGTCGCGCGAGCAATTGCTGGGCGAGCGCGACGTCGACCCCTTCGATCGCAGCATCGACGTGCGGATCTCGCGCCTGCGCCGAAAACTCGACGACGACCCGCAGAATCCGAAGCTGATCAAGACGGTCTATGGCGCGGGCTA
>JBFGUQ010000148.1:0-6351 GCA_041565515.1 Rhodocyclaceae bacterium
TCGACCAGAAGGTGCCTGTCGCCTGGGTGCTCGGTGCCGAGGGCGATGGTCTGCGCCGCCTGACCCGCGAAACCTGCGACGAGCTGGCGCAGATCCCGATGCACGGCAGCGTGGAAAGCCTGAACGTCTCGGTCGCCAGCGGTATCTGTTTGTTCGAGGCGCGGCGCCAGCGCACGTGAGCGGCGGCGCCTGCCGCCGCGCCGCAGCTGCCGAACTCGACAAGGGGGCGCAGTCGCAGGGGGCGGGTAGGGACGAGGCGATCCCCAGGGCTGCCAAGACGGGGGCTGGCAGTCGCCAGCAGGCCGGTTTGCCGATGCGTCGAGTTCGCGCCGCTGCACCACGTCGAATACGAGACCGGCGCGTCCATCCGCCGCATCATCATCTTGTGCTCATTCGAACGGGCGGCCCCTTGGGGCCCCGATGGCCGTTCCCCCCATCTCGCCGGCGCGGCGGGCAAAGCTGCGCTAAGGTGAAACATGGATGCCGGGTCGGCCGACCGGGCTGCCAGATGGGGGGCACATGAGCTTCGTCGCACCTCGCGGGAACCTGTTCCGACTGCCACCGCAGCCGCTTGCCGACGCGTACCGCCGGCGCGGCGACCGCTGACCGATGGCCATACGAGTCGCGCTGCACCACCGCACGAGCTATCGCTACGATCGCCCGGTGATCCTGACGCCGCATGAAGTGCGGCTTCGGCCGGCGCCACATGCGCGCACGCCGATCCATTCCTATTCGCTCACCGTGCTGCCGCCAAAACACTTCATCAACTGGCAGCAGGACCCCTACGGCAACTACATCGGGCGGTTCGTGTTCCCGGAGCCGACACGCGAGCTGTGCTTCACGGTCGATCTGGTCGCGGACATGACGGTGATCAACCCCTTCGACTTCTTCGTCGAGGACTACGCCGACACCTTTCCCTTCGAGTATGCCGAGCAGCTCAGGTACGAGCTGGCGCCCTACCTCATGCCCCAGCCCGCCGGTCCGCGGTTGGGAAGGTGGCTGGAAGACATGCGGCGGGACGAGCTGACGCCCGGCCTGATCACCCAGGATTACCTCGTAAACCTGAATCGCCGCCTGCAGCGCGACATCGCGTATCTGGTGCGCATGGAGGCGGGCGTGCAGACGCCGGAGGAAACGCTCGAGAAGGCCTCCGGTTCCTGCCGCGACACCGGCTGGCTGCTGGTGCAGATCCTGCGCCACATGGGCTTGGCGGCGCGCTTCGTGTCGGGCTACCTGATCCAGCTCGCCGCCGACGTGAAGGCGCTCGATGGGCCGAGCGGAACGGAGCGGGACTTCACCGATCTGCACGCCTGGGCCGAGGTCTATGTCCCGGGTGCGGGCTGGATCGGGCTCGATCCGACGTCGGGCCTGCTCGCCGGCGAGGGCCATATTCCGCTCGCCTGTACCGCACTGCCGCAGAGTGCCGCGCCGATCATCGGCTCCTTCAGCGGCGATGCGAGGAGCGAGTTCGCGTTCGAGATGTCGGTGTCGCGCGTGCACGAGGATCCGCGTGTGACCAAGCCCTACGCCGAGGCCCAATGGCAGGCCATCGAGGCGCTGGGCGAGCAGATCGACCGGGAGCTGGAAGCCGGCGACGTGCGGCTCACCCAGGGCGGCGAGCCGACCTTCGTCTCGATCGACGACATGGAAGGCCCGGAATGGAACATCACGGCGCTGTCGCCGAAGAAGCGCGAGCTCGCCGGCCGCCTCGCCGCCCGCCTCAAGGGGCGATTCACGTCGGGAGCGATGCTGCATCACGGCCAGGGCAAGTGGTACCCCGGCGAGCCCTTGCCGCGCTGGGCGCTGGGTATCTACTGGCGCCGGGACGGGAAGCCGATCTGGCGCGACGCCTCCCTGATCGCGGAGGAGGGCGTCGATCATGGCTTCGGGGCGGATGACGCCGCTCGTTTCGCCGGGGTGCTGACCGAGCGCCTCGGCCTGCATCCGGCCTGCCTGATGCCCGCCCATGAGGACGTCTGGGCCAGTCTGCAGGAGGAGCAGGGCCTTCCGCTCAACGTCGATCCGCTCGCGGCGGATCTGAAGGATCCGGACGAACGCAGGCGCCTCGCCAGACTTCTCGCGCGCGGGCTGGGCGCACCGGCGGCGTTCGTCCTGCCGCTGAAGCCGCGGGCCGACGCCGGCGGGACCGATGCGACGGCCTGGCGATCGAGCCGGTGGCCGCTGAAGCGCGAAAACTTGTACCTGATCCCGGGCGATTCGCCGGCCGGCCTGCGCCTGCCGCTCGCTTCGCTGCCGTGGGTCGCGCCGGCCGAAAGGGAACCGGACTTCCCGGTCGACCCGTTCGAGGCGCGCGGGGCGCTCGGCGAGTCGAGCCAGGCCCTGGCGCCCGGCGCGACGGCATCGACGCCGCCGAACGAGATGCCCGAGGCGCGGGAGATCATTCACACCGCGCTCTGCGTCGAGGCGCGCGAGGGCAGGCTGCACGTCTTCCTGCCCCCGGTCACGCGCATCGAGGACTGTCTCGCACTGGTGGCCGCCGTCGAGCGGACCGCTGCGGAGCTGAAGACACCCCTGTGGCTGGAAGGCTATCCGCCACCGCGAGACCCGCGCATACGCCTGCTCGCGGTGACGCCCGACCCGGGCGTCATCGAAGTCAACGTGCATCCCGCCTCGAGCTGGCGCGAGCTGGTGGACAACACCTGCGCCCTCTACGACGAAGCGCGCCTCACCCGGCTGGGCACCGAGAAGTTCATGCTCGATGGCCGGCACACCGGCACCGGCGGCGGCAACCACGTGACCCTGGGCGGCGCGACGCCGGCCGACAGCCCGTGGCTGCGCCGGCCCGACGTGTTGAAGAGCCTGATCACCTACTGGCAGAACCATCCGGCGCTGTCCTACCTGTTCTCCGGCACCTTCATCGGCCCGACCAGCCAGGCCCCGCGGGTGGACGAGGCCCGCGACGACAACCTGTACGAGCTCTCCATCGCCTTTCAGCAGATGGCGACGGTGCTGCCCGATACCGAGGAAAGCCGCCGCCCCTGGCTGGTGGACCGGCTGCTGCGCAACCTGCTGATCGACCTGACGGGCAATACCCACCGCGCGGAGTTCTCGATCGACAAGCTGTATTCGCCCGATGGCCCGACCGGCCGGCTGGGCCTGGTGGAGTTCCGCGCCTTCGAGATGCCGCCTCACCCGCGCATGAGCCTGTGCCAGATGCTGCTGTTGCGCACCCTGGTGAGTCGATTCTGGCGCCAGCCCTACCGGGGGCAGCTGGTGAGCTGGGGCACGCAGCTGCATGATCGCTGGATGCTCCCCCACTTCGTTGCCCTGGATGCACGCGACGTCGCCCGCGACCTACAGCAGGCGGGGTACGCGTTCGACGAGGACTGGTTCGAACCCTTCGTCGAGTTTCGCTTCCCGCGCTACGGAACCGTCGTCTACGAAGGCGTGCAACTGGAACTGCGGCAAGCCATCGAACCCTGGAATGTGCTCGGCGAGGAGATGAACGCGGGTGCGACCTCGCGCTATGTCGATTCCTCGGTGGAGCGCCTGCAGATCAGGGTGCGCGGCCTCATCGACGGCCGCCATGTCGTGGCCTGCAATGGCCGCCCGCTGCCGCTGCATCCGACCGGTGTCCCCGGCGAGTCCGTGGCCGGGGTGCGCTTTCGCGCCTGGAATCCGCCTTCGGCGCTGCATCCCACCATCGGCGTGCATGCGCCGCTGACCTTCGATATCGTGGATTCCTGGATCGGCCGGGCGATCGGCGGCTGCACCTATCATGTGTCGCATCCGGGCGGGCGCAGCTACGATGCCTTCCCGGTTAATTCCAATGAAGCCGAAGCGCGCCGCTTCGCCCGATTCTGGCCGCATGGGCACACCCCGGGACCGATGGTGGTGAAGCCCGAGACGCTCAATCCCAACTTCCCCTGCACGCTCGATCTTCGCTGGCAGCCCGCACGTGCGGGGCAGTGAATCACGCGGCCTCCCGCCGGTGTCGAATTGCCTCGCCGCCGAGTGAATCGTGTCGTGGGCCGGGCCGAGGAGGTACCATGGGTGCCGGCCGGTCCCCGGCGCCCGCCCGGCGGCAGCGTTCTCGCCCGGATGGTCCCGGCTCGGACGGGCGTCCGGGGCCGTGCGCCGCCCCATTCCCGAACGACCTCCCGAGAGGAAGCACTGCAAATGGCACGACTGAAGATCCTGCACAAGACCGTCTACCGCTACCGCGAGCCGGTTCAGTTCAGCGAGCACCGCTTCATGTGCCGCCCGCGCGACAGCCATGACCTGCGTCTCATCGATACCGGCATCGCGATCACGCCCCCGGCCAGCATGCGCTGGATCCACGATGTATTCGGCAACTCGGTTCTGGTGGCCAGCTTCTGCGACATGGCCTCCGAGCTCGTGTTCGAGTCGAGCTTCATCGCCGAACATTACCCGGACGAGCCGGACACGGACCTGATCGAGCCCTACGCGGAGCGACTGCCGTTCAGCTACGACGCGCGGGAAATGCCCGATCTGGCGCGCAGCACGGAACGCCACTATGCCGATCCCGAGCACCTGGTCGACGCCTGGGTACGTGATGTATGCGCGCAGGCCGGAACCGACAGGACCCTGGATGTCCTGGTCGCCATCACCCGCGCGATCAAGGCACAGTTCGTCTATCAGGCGCGCGAGGAGGAGGGCACTCAGACCCCGATCGAAACCCTTGGCGCCGGTAGCGGGACTTGCCGCGATTTCGCCCTGTTCATGATCGAGGCCGTGCGCAGCCTGGGCCTCGCAGCCCGTTTCGTCTCCGGCTACCTGTACGACGAGTCGCTGCTCGGCGGCGAGAGCGGCATGGTCGGCGGCGGCGCCTCCCACGCCTGGGTGCATGTCTACCTGCCGGGCGCCGGCTGGGTGCCCTTCGATCCGACCAACGCCCTGATCGGCGGACGCAACCTGATCCGCGTCGCCATCGCGCGCGATCCGTCCCTCGCCGCGCCGCTCACCGGCAGCTTCGTCGGGCCGGCCGACGCCTTCCTCGGCATGACGGTGGAGGTGAAGGTGAGCGTGGAGAATGCCGCGGTGAGTTGAGCGCCGGCCCGCGGACGCGTTCTCGCCGCCCGCCGTCGCGATCGCGGGTGGCGACCTCCCCCGGCTCTCCTCGTACCAGACAACACCATGCCATTGCCCAGTCTCGATCCCGCCAGCTACCCGTCGCAGCTCGCCGACAAGGTGTCGCAGTTCAAGCGCCGCTTCGCGCCCTTTGCCGTCCCCGAGCCCGCCGTCTTCCCCTCTGCCGAGCTGCACTACCGGCTGCGTGCCGAGTTCCGCATATGGCACGAGGGCAGCCGGATCGACTATGCCATGTTCGACCCCGCCGAGCCCAAGGTGGCGGTCGCGATCGACGGGTTCCCGGCCGCAGTGGCGCCGATCTGCGCGCTCATGCCGCGCCTGCGCGAATGCCTTCAGGCGAGCGACGTGCTCAAGCGCAAGCTTTTCCAGGTGGAGTTCCTCGCCACCCTCAGCGGCGAACTGATGGTCAGCCTCGTCTACCATCGACCGCTCGACGAGGCCTGGGAGGCGGCCGCCAGAGCGCTGGCCGCTGCGCTGGACGTGCAACTGATCGGGCGCAGCCGCAAGCAGAAGATCGTGCTGGACCGCGACTGGGTGCTCGAGCAGTTCGAGCTCGACGGGCGCATGCTGCGCTACCAGCAGCTCGAGGGCAGTTTCACCCAGCCCAACGGCGGGGTGAACCGGCAGATGCTCGGCTGGGCGCGCGCGCAGGCGCAGGGCCTGGGCGGCGACCTGCTGGAACTATACTGCGGCAACGGCAATTTCACCGTCGCGCTGGCGCCGATGTTCGAGCGCGTGCTCGCCACCGAGGTCAGCAAGTCCTCGGTGCGCTGCGCCCACTACAACCTCGCCGCCAACGGCATCGACAACGTGGCCATGGTGCGCATGTCCAGCGACGAGATCAGCGCCGCGCTCGCGCGCACGCGGGAATACCGGCGCATGAAGGACATCGACCTCGACGGCTACCGATTCTCGACCCTGTTCGTCGATCCGCCGCGCAACGGCCTCGACGCGCCGACGCTCGAACTCGCGGCGGGTTTCGACCGCATCCTGTACATCTCGTGCAACCCGCAGACATTGCAGGAAAACGTCGCCGCCCTGCAGGCCACCCACGCCATCGACGCCGCGGCGGTGTTCGACCAGTTCCCCTACACGCAACACCTCGAGTGCGGGCTGCTGCTGACGCGGCGCTGAGCGGGCCCACGCGAGCGCGCCGACCCTGTGGCTAGATCCGGGTCAGCAGGAACACGCCGGCAAGAATCAGGACCGCGCTCGCCGCGCGCGACACCATGCGTGCGCCGGGAAACACCTTCTCGACCAGCACGAAGGCGGCGATCA
>JBFGUQ010000149.1:0-6350 GCA_041565515.1 Rhodocyclaceae bacterium
CACGGCGGCGGGCGTGCGACCCCGGCCCGGCAGGAGCTCGACGAGGATGCCGGCGAGCTTGTTGCCGCGGACGAGGACGTCGTTGGGCCACTTGAGCTCGACGCCCTCGAGCCCGACGCTCTCGAGCGCCCGGGCCAGTGAAAGCCCGACGACGAGCGACAGCCCGGCCGGGACAGGCGCGCCGGCGGGAAACCGCCACAGTGCGGAAAAGGTCAGGCTGCCGCCGCTCCAGGACTGCCACTGGCGTCCGCGGCGACCACGCCCCGCCGTCTGGCTGTCGGCGACCAGGACATGCACCCGACCGTCGTCCTGCGGGGTGAGGCTCATCAGTTCGCTGTTGGTCGACGCACAGGTCTCGACCCAGGACAGGGCGAAGGCCGGTGCCAGCGGGCCGAGAAGGCTCGCGACCTCGGCGGCACGCCGGGCGCAATCGGGTGAGGATGAGGACGACAAGGGAAATCTCGGCCGCAAAAGACGATGGCGGCATTATCCGCCAATCGCCCGTCGCGCACGAGTGCCGGGCGCGCAGGCTCCGGACTCGCCGAAGACGCCCGCGTCGCCCCCGCCTAGCTGCGGTCCTCGTCCATGCCGAGCTCCTGGATCTTGCGGCTGATCGTGTTGCGGCCGATGCCGAGCAGGTGGGCGGCATCGATCCGGCGCCCGCCGGTGGCCGCCAGCGCACGCCGGATCAGCGTCCGCTCGAAGTCCTTGCTCAGGCGTTCGAACACCTCACCGGGCGATGAGGCGATGAGGCGGTCGGCTTCGACGCCGAGCCCGTCGATCCAGCTCGTCGGCATCTCGCGCGCCGGCTGGTCGCGCATCTCCGGCGGCAGGTCTGCAACCTCGATGATCTGCGCAGGCGCCATGACCGTGAGCCAGTGGCACAGGTTCTCGAGCTGGCGCACGTTGCCCGGGAAGGGCAGGCCCTGCAGGAATTCGATCGCCGCATCCGAAATGCGCTTGCGCTCGACGCCCAGCTCCTGCGCGCTGCGCTGCAGGAAGTGGCGGACGAGCACCGGAACATCCTCGCGCCGCTCGCGCAGCGGCGGCAGGCGCAGGCGGATCACGTTGAGGCGATGGAACAAGTCCTCGCGGAACAGGCCCTGGCGCACCCGCTCCTCGAGGTCCTGGTGGGTGGCGGCGATCACGCGCACGTTGGAACGGATCGGCTGCTGGCCACCGACGCGGTAGAAGTTGCCGTCGGACAGCACGCGCAGCAGGCGCGTCTGCAGCTCGGCCGGCATGTCGCCGATCTCGTCGAGAAACAGGGTGCCGCCGTCGGCCTGCTCGAAGCGGCCGCGGCGCTGGGCCGCGGCCCCGGTGAAGGCCCCGCGTTCATGGCCGAACAGTTCGGACTCGAGCAGGTCGCGCGGAATCGCCGCCGTGTTGATGGCGATGAAGGGCGCGTCGCGACGCGGGCTGTGGCGGTGCAGTGCGCGCGCGACCAGCTCCTTGCCCGAACCCGATTCGCCGTTGATCAGGACCGTCGCATGAGACTGCGCCAGCCGGCCGATGGCGCGAAACACTTCCTGCATCGCCGGCGCATGGCCGAGGATCTCGGGCGCCACGGCCGTTTCTTCCGATGCACTCTGCTGGTGCGTTCCCTGCTCCAGCGCACGGCGAACGAGCGCGAGCGCCTGATCGACGTCGAACGGTTTCGGCAGGTACTCGAACGCGCCGCCCTGGAAGGCCGCCACCGCGCTGTCCAGGTCGGAATAGGCGGTCATGATGATCACCGGCAGCTGCGGGTATTTCTCCTTCGCCTTCTGCAGCAACACCAGGCCGGACTCTCCGGGCATGCGGATGTCCGACAGCAGCACCGTCGGCGACTGCGCCGTGTGTTCGAGCTCGGCGATCGCGTCGTTGGCGGAACTGAAGCTGCGGTGGTCGATCTCTTCCCGGCTCAGGGCCTTTTCCAGCACCCAGCGGATGGAGCGGTCGTCATCTACGATCCAGACAGTATTCATTGTGTGCGCACTATTCTGGTGCGGGCTTCGAGCTATGCCCGCTCTGAAATGGGTAGCAGGATCGTGAAACAGGTCCGTCCGGAGCGACTGTCAACCTCGATCATGCCATGGTGCTGATCCACGAAGCTCTGGGCCAGCGAGAGGCCGAGCCCGCTACCGCCGTCGCGGCCCGATACCAGCGGATAGAAGATCTTGTCGCGGATCTCCTCCGGGATACCGGGGCCGTTGTCGATCACTTGCAATTCCAGTGCCAGCTTGAAGCGCCGCTTTGCCAGCGTGACCTGGCGGGCGATGCGCGTTCGCAGCCGGATCTCGCCCTCGCCCTGCAAGGCCTGTGCGGCATTGCGCACGATGTTGAGGATGGCCTGGATCAGTTGCTCGCGGTCGGCGGTGAGCTCGGGCAGGCTGAGGTCGTAGTCGCGGCGGATGTCGAGCGCCGGGAATTCGGCCAGGATCAGTCTGCGCACGCGCTCGAGGACGTCGTGGATGTTGAGTGGTGCCGGCCGCATCATGCTGTGCGAGCTCAGCAGCCGGTTCATCAGGTCCTGCAGGCGGTCGGCCTCGGCGATGATCACCTGGGTGTATTCGCGCAGCTGCGGATCGGACAGTTCGCGCTCGAGCAACTGCGCCGAACCGCGGATGCCGCCGAGCGGGTTCTTGATCTCGTGGGCGAGGTTGCGGATCAGCTCACGGCTCGCCTGCTGCTGCTGCAGCAGCTGCTCCTCGCGTGCGACCCGCAACTGGGCGTCGATCGGCCGGAACTCGAGCAGCAGGCGCACGCCCGCCGCTTCCACCGGGCTCACGGTGCAGTCGAGCCGGATCGGATCCGCATCGCCGCGCGCGATCGTGAGATCCTGCCCGGTGTAGCTCCAGTTGGTGCGCAGCGCATTCTCGAGCGCGCCGCTCAGGCCCGGCGGCTTGCCCAGCAGGCGTGCGAGCGGCATGCCGACGAGCTTGCGATGGCTGATGGCGAAGAGGTTCTCCGCCCCGGGATTGATGTAGTGGATGACGAGCTTCTCGTCGAGCAGCACCACCGCCGAAGAAAGCAGCTCGAGCCCGGCGAACGGGAAGGTGACGGGCCGCGAGTTGGAAGAGGACTGATCTGAGGCCATGGGCGCATCCGGGTTGTCTGCGCGAGTGTACGCAAGATGCGCGCCAGTTACTCAGATCATCGCAGTCCGGAGATCTCCCGGCGCAGCGCTTCGATGTTGCGCTTGTGCAGGTCGACCTTGTCCTTGAAGGGTTGCAGGCGGTCGAGCACCTTCTGGTAGTTGCGCTCGTCGCCGAGGCGGATGGCCTCCTGCTCGGCAAGCGCCTTCTCGGCGGCGGCGAGCGCGCGCTCCTCGGTCGCGAGTTCGGTCTCCAGCACCTGGCGACGGGTGTCGTCGCGGGCGCGCTGGTCGTTCGGCGTCACGCGCGGAAATCCGGCTGCGGGCGCGGCGGGCGTCGCGGCGGGCGCGCGCACCGGGGCGGGAACGGAGGAGACCGCCTGGCCGGATTCGAGCGGCTTGCAGCCGCGGGCGAGGCTGCGGTCGTTGGTATAGGTGGTGCGCCCTTCGGGGTCGACGCACTTGTACACCTCGGCCTGCGCGATAGGGGCAGCGCAGAGCAGGAATATCAGCGTGCAGGGTCGAAACTGTGGCATGGCCGTGTCCGGAAGTTCGCCTTGGCAACAGTCGCCAGGGAGGGCCTCGCATCCTGACGGGATGAGCCCGGATTAGACCCGATAAAAAAGGGACGGGCAATGCCCGTCCCTCTCGATGCCATTGTAATCGGTGGATTACAGGCTGTAGTACATGTCGAATTCCACCGGGTGGGTGGTCACGCGCATGCGGTTGACCTCTTCCGACTTGAGCTCGATGTAGGCATCGAGGAAGTCGTTCGAGAACACGCCGCCGCGGGTCAGGAACTCGCGATCCTTGTCGAGATAATCCAGCGCCTGGTCGAGGCTGGTGCACACGGTCGGGATCTTCGCGTCCTCTTCCGGCGGCAGGTCGTACAGGTTCTTGTCGGCCGGATCGCCCGGGTGGATCTTGTTCTGGATGCCGTCCAGGCCGGCCATCATCAGCGCCGAGAAGGCCAGGTAGGGGTTGGCCAGCGGATCCGGGAAGCGCGCCTCGATGCGGCGGCCCTTCGGGTTGGCGACGTAGGGGATGCGGATCGAGGCCGAGCGGTTGCGGGCGGAGTAGGCCAGCTTGGTCGGGGCTTCGTAGTGCGGCACCAGGCGCTTGTACGAGTTCGTGCCCGGGTTGGTGATCGCGTTGAGCGCGCGGGCGTGCTTGATGATGCCGCCGATGTAGTACAGCGCGAGTTCGGACAGGCCGGCATAGCCGTTGCCCGCGAAAAGGTTCTGGCCGTCCTTCCAGATCGACTGGTGAACGTGCATGCCCGAGCCGTTGTCGCCGACGATCGGCTTCGGCATGAAGGTCGCCGTCTTGCCGTACTGGTGAGCGACGTTGTGCACGATGTACTTCAGCAGCTGGGTCCAGTCCGCGCGCTTGGTCAGGGTGTTGAACTTGGTGCCGATCTCGCACTGGCCGGCGTTGGCCACCTCGTGGTGGTGGACCTCGACCGGCACGCCGCAGGCTTCGAGCGCGAGCACCATGGCGGCACGCACGTCGTTCAGGCTGTCGACCGGCGGGACCGGGAAGTAGCCGCCCTTGACGCGCGGACGGTGGCCGGTGTTGCCGCCTTCGAACTTGTCGGCGGTGGCCCAGGCGGCCTCTTCGGAGATGATCTTGCTGTACACGCCGGACATGTCGACCGACCATTCCACCGAATCGAAGATGAAGAATTCGGGTTCCGGGCCGAAGAAGGCGGTGTCGCCGATGCCGGTGCTCTTCAGATAGGCCTCGGCGCGCTTCGCGATCGAGCGCGGGTCACGGTCGTAGCCCTTGCCGTCTGACGGCTCGATGACGTCGCAGCTCAGCACCAGCGTGGTTTCGTCGAAGAACGGGTCGATATAGGCCGAGGCGGCCTCCGGCAGCAGGATCATGTCGGAGGCCTGGATGCCCTTCCAGCCGGCAATCGACGACCCGTCGAAGGGGTGGCCGTGTTCGAAATGCTCCTCTTCGAAGGCCGAGACCGGCAGGCCGACGTGCTGCTCCTTGCCGCGGGTGTCGGTAAAACGCAGGTCGACGAAGCGGACTTCGTTCTCCTGAATCATCTTCATGACGTCTTGAGGGTTCATGTTCACTCCTGGTGAGATGAGGCGATGCCTGGAAACAGCGCGTCGGACGACAGACATCCCGTCGCCGTGCCGAAATTAGCAAGCGTACGAAAAGCAGCATTCGTGCCATGTGCTCGAAGCCCTTCCCGGCATTGTGCCACAAGGTCTTGCGGGCGATGGCGGCGCCAGCGTGAGAATTGCACGCACCATTCAGGTGCGTAAATTAGGCCACATTGCACCGTTATGGTGCGATTTGGACGAAAAAAGACATCGAGCGGTAGCGCGGATGGGTCGCGAGCCACTTTTCGGTGCGTGCGTTCAAGGCCTCGAGCGTCTCCGCGCCGACACTGGCCGGCAACATCACCTCGACATCGACGCGGTGGCCCAGGTAGTGGATCTGGACGCGCCTGGGCGACGGCCCGAGGGGACCCAGCACCGTGCGGACGGTGTCGAGGATCTCGGCACGCTCGGGCAGGGCGCCGGGCGGCACCACCTGCAGCACGCCGTCGTCCTCGGGATCGATGTGCACCAGTACGTCGCGCACCTCCGGATGGGCGTCGCGGACGCGGAAGAACACCGCATCCGAGACGCGATGACCCTCGGACACGGTCAGTCGTGGTTCGACCTGAACGTGGGCGTCGCACAACACCCGGTCGGCCATGCGGCGGGTTCGCATGTCGTGCAGGCCGACCACGCCCGGCGTGTCGAGAATGGTTCGGCGCAGGCGTGCCAGTTCGGCCTCGGAGAGCCCGGTGTCGATCAGCTCGCGCAGGGCCTTCCAGGCGAGCCGGATTCCCATGTGCAGGATCAGGAAGCCGACGACGGCCGCGGCCAGCGGCTCGAGGAAGGGATAGCCCGCGAGGCTGCCGCCGATGCCGACCGTGACCACCAGCGACGAGGCGGCGTCCGAGCGGGCATGCCAGGCGTTGGCCTCGAGCAGCGGCGCACGCAGCCGGCGCGCAGCCAGCAGCGTGTAGCGGAACAATCCCTCCTTGGCAGCGAGCGTGAGCAGCGCCATCAGCAGGGCGGCGGGGTGGAGCACGGGCAGGCGCTCGACAGCCTGAAGGCGCAGGCCGGAACTCCACAGGAAGCCGACGCCGACGGCCGCGAGCACGATGCCGAGCAGCAGGGTGGTGGCGGTCTCGATGCGGCCGTGCCCGTAGGGATGATCGCGGTCGGCCGGCTCGGCGCCGCGGCGCCCGGCGAGCAGCACG
>JBFGUQ010000150.1:0-6347 GCA_041565515.1 Rhodocyclaceae bacterium
GCACGGGCTGACGCTGGGGCAGATCTCCACCTTCGCCTGGGATCGCTTCCTGCGCGATCGCGGCATGCGCTTCAAGAAGGATGTCTTCGCCGACCTCGGCCTGGGCAAGCGCCTGCCGGCAATCGTCGCCCGCCGGCTGGCGCAGGCGCAGGACATGGAGTCGGGCCGTCCCGACGTGGTCAAGCCCAAGCCCGCCGGTGCGATCACGATTCGCGGCTCGGAGGGCATCGCGGTGCAGCTGGCGCACTGCTGCCGGCCGATTCCCGGCGATCCGATCATCGGTACGATCCGCAAGGGCCAGGGGCTGGAAGTGCACCTGCACGACTGCCCGGTCGTCGCCAAGCTGCGCGGCGACCGCGGCCGCTGGGTCGATGTCGAGTGGGAGATGGCCGACGACGAGCGCCTGTTCGACGTCGGCATCCGCGTGCTCACGCGCAACGCGCGCGGGGTGCTGGCGCGGGTGGCGAGCGCGATCTCCGAGGAAGAGTGCAACATCCAGAACGTCAACATGGACAGCGAACTGGGCGCCTATACCGCGCTGAACTTCACGCTGCAGGTCCGAGACCGCATGCACCTCGCCCGCGTCATGCGCTGCGTGCGCCGGGTGCCCGAGGTGGTGCGCATCGGGCGTGTGAAGGGCGACGGCCGGGCGAGCTGAGCCCGCTTGCCGACCCAGACCGCAAGCATGGCTTGCGCGACGCGGTGTCCGGCGCTCCGTCGCCGGCAGGCAGGTGGCGCCAAGCTGCTAGAATCTCAGCCCCACGATCGAGGATCCCAGCATGGCCATGTACGAGTCGGAGCACACCAAGTTCATGCGCGAGTGGATGGATAAACACCCGCAGGAAACGGTTGAACAGAAGAAGGGTCGCGCCCTGTGGTGGGACAAGCCGCAGGACCTGGACGAGCAGCAACGCTATCGCCAGGCGCGCGTGCCGGTGAAGCCTTATTACTACGACGCCAATCACTGAGGCCGGTGTCGCCGAGGCCGCGACGTGCCGGGCGGGCGAAGCGCCGGCATCGATGAGCCTGCCGCGTCGCCTGGCCTTCATCGACGTCGAGACGACGGGCGCGCATCCCGTGCGCGATCGTGTCACCGAGGTCGCGATCCTGCGCATCGAGGACGGCCGCATCGTCGAGCGCTGGGAGAGCCTGGTGAATCCGGGGATGTCCATCCCGGGCATGATCCAGGACCTGATCGGCATCACCAACGCGATGGTGGCCGATGCGCCGGCCTTCGCCGAGCTGGCCGACACCGTTGCGGCGCTGCTCGAGGACTGCGTCTTCGTCGCCCACAACGCGCGCTTCGACTACGGCTTCATCAAGAACGAGTTCGCCCGCATCGGGCGCGAGTTCGACGCGCCCGTGCTGTGCACCGTCAAGCTGTCGCGTGCGCTCTATCCCGAACATCACCGCCACGGGCTCGATGCGCTCATCCAGCGCCACGGCCTGAGTTGCGATGCCCGTCACCGCGCCATGGGCGACACCGAGGTGTTGTGGCAGTTCGCCCGCCTCGTCGACGCCGCGTTTGCGCCCGAGGTGCTGGCCAAGGCGGCGATGAAGGCGATGAAGGCGCCGCCCCAACCGCCCGGCCTGCCCGAAGGCATGCTCGAGGCCGTGCCCGATTGCCCCGGCGTCTATCTGTTCTTCGCCGACGCCGAAGCCCCGCCGCCGGGGCGCAGGACGGTGCCGCTCTACGTGGGCAGGGGTGCGAGCCTGCGCGGCCGGGTCAAGGCCCATTTCGCCGCGTCGAACCGCAACGGCAAGGAGGCCGAGCTCGCGCGTCAGGTGAAGCGGCTGGAGTGGGTCGAGACCGCAGGCGAACTCGGTGCGCTGCTGCTCGAGACCGATCTGCTCAGGCGCCTGCGGCCGACCCACAACCGTGTCCCGCGCAGCACGCAGGAGGTGTTCGCGCTGAGGCTGGTGGCCAATCGCAAGCGTGCGCCGATCTACGAGCGCGTGAGCATCGCCGGCACCGATCCACGCAGCTGGGACGGGCTTTACGGCGCCTTCCGCGACCGCCGCGAGGCGGACAACCTGCTGCGCGAGCTCGCGCAGCAGTACCGGTTGTGTCCGTGCCGGCTTGGTCTCGAGCCGGGCAGCGGCGCCTGCACGGCGTATGAGAGCAAGCGCTGCGCCGGCGTGTGCGCCGGTCGCGAGACGCCGGCCGATCACGACGCCCGGCTGGCAGGCGCGCTCGCGTCGGCGCGCATCAGGCCGTGGCCCTGGGCGGGACCGGTGGTGGTGCGGGAAAGGCACGAGGCGAGCGGGCGCGAGGCCTTCCACGTGCTGGACCAGTGGTGCCACCTCGGCACCGCCGAGCACGCCGGAGGTGTTGCCGTGGTGCTGGCGGCGGGCGCGCCGCGCTTCGATGTCGACATCTGGCGCATTCTCGAGCGCTGGCTGGCAGCGCCGGCCAACCGCGGCAGGGTCGAGGCGCTGGGACCGTGAACCGGTCGCGTGCGGGCGTGCGGCGGGCTACTGGGTGGCGCAGCTGCGCAGCATGGAGACCTTGTCGAGCATCATGCCGCGCCGCCCGCGCGGACGGATCATGCCCTCGCGGGTGAAGCGCGCGAGCACGCGCGAGAGCGTCTCCGGCGTGAGATTGAGCTGGGCGGCGATGGTCTGCTTGTCGGTCTCGAGGCGGATCTCGCAGCGCTCGGCGTCCTGCGGGGCGAGCTGGGCCAGATAGCGCGCCACGCGCTGGGTGCCGCTGAACTGGAGATGCAGTTGCAGATTCGTCATCAACTCGTAAGTGGCAGCAGCCATTCGTGCCGTCATTGCCGCCGAGAACGAGCCCGACGCGGCGAGTGCCTCGCGCAGGGCAGCGGTCGGGATCAATACCAGCTCGGAGTCGCGCGTGGCCTGGGCGGCGACGACCTGGGGGCGGCCGAGCAGCGCGGCTTCCTCGCCGAAGCTCTTGCCATAGCCGGCGAGGCCGATGATCTTCTCGCCACCGAGCGAGGTCAGGACGAAGCGCTTCACCTCGCCTTCGATCACGACATGCACGCCTGGGGCGGACGCTTCAGCATGCGCGACGATTTCGCCTCGGCTCGCATGGATGCGGCGACAGGCCGAGGCGAGGCGTTCGAGATCGGCCTGCGCGAGTTGATCGAAGGGGCTGAGTTCGCCCAGGAAGCGGGCGGTCGACACGCTTCTCTTTATGCTCATCATGCACTCCAGAGGAAATTGCACGGGATGTCGTGACGGGCTTGTACACTAGCCGCGCACAGGGTCGGTACAAAGGGCGCTCCGGCGCCGGAAAACCCGCCTGCATACCTCTTCGGAGGTATGTTGAAGCGACTTCATGTTGTTGATTCAATGTAACAAGTGTCCTTTTCGCCGCGCGCGTGAGCCGGCGCTGGGAGTTTGGAGGTATCTCCACGTTGCCGCCCCGCAACGTGTGGCGGAGGAGGTGGTGCATGCTGAGCAATCCATTCGGTTTTCTCGCCCGGCGATCGATCGTGCTGCTGGTGACATTGGCGATGCTGGCGCTCACCCTGATCAGTCTCGCCGGCATGAGTGCTTCGGTGGTCGTGGCCGAGACGGTGCAGGGGGGGGCGAGCGGGATCAACGCGGCCGGCAGCCTGCGCCGGTTTGCGCACCGCGCGGCCAGCCTGGTGGTGGCCGATGCGCGCGACGAGGGCGCGTCGGGCGCGCGCGTGGTGGCGGCGATCGAGGACTTCGAGCGCAATCTCCAGCACCCGGCGCTACAGCAGGTCCTCGACCAGGCGGACGGCGGCCTGCTGGCGGCGACCTTTCGCGGCGTCGAGGCGAGCTGGAAGCTTAATCTCAGGCCTATGATCGAGACCATGGCCGGCGACACGACTCCTCCGACGCCGGAGCAGGTCGAGACGATGCTGGTCGAGGTCGATGCCTTCGTAGACCAGCTCGACACCCTGGTGGCGGTGCTGGAGCAGGACACGGTGGGCCGCATGGAGGATCTGAGGCAGATTCTGGCGGTTGCGATCGTCCTCATCGTCCTCGTCGTCGTCGGTGCACTGGTGTTGCTGCGGCGCTGGCTGCTGCGGCCGATGAACGGGCTGCTCGGCGCGGCGCAGGACATCGCCGGGGGCGACTTCAGCGCACGGGTCGAGCACACGGGCAGCGATGAACTCGGTCGGGTGGGCTCGGCCTTCAACCTGATGGCGGACGAACTCTCCCGGCACTATCAGCAACTCGAGGAACGCGTGGCGGAGAAGACGGCCGAATTGCAGCGCAGCAACCGTGCGCTCGAGCTGCTCTACCATGCCATCGCCCGGCTCTATCATTCGCCGACCGCCGCCGAGGCCTACGAGGCGACGCTGCGCGACATCGACCAGGTCGCCGGGCTCGCCGGCAGTTTCGTGTGCATCGAGCCGCGGCACGACGGCCCGGCCAACGTCATCGCCTCGACAATCGGTCCATGCGCGGACAGGATCCACGCCGGCAACGAGGCCTGCCAGCAATGCCGGGTGGGCGCCAGCGGCGGCCCACGCGGTGCTGCGGGCGCCGAGCCCCTGCGGATTCCCCTGCGCGACCGCGAGCACCACTACGGCATGCTGCGGCTCTCCCTGCCCGAGGGCGCCCGGCTGGCGGAGTGGCAGTGGCAGCTGGTGCAGGCACTCACGCGTCACATCGGCATGGCACTCGGCGCGGCACGGCGCACCGAGCAGGAGCGCCTGCTCGCGCTGCAGGAGGAGCGCTCGGTGATCGCGCGCGAGCTGCACGACTCGCTGGCGCAGGCCCTGTCCTACATGAAGATCCAGGTCAGCCTGCTGCAACCGGTGGTCGCCGATCCCGCGCGCGCGGCCGAGGCGACGCCGATCATCGCCGACCTGCGCGAGGGCATCAACACCGCCTATCGGCAGCTGCGCGAACTGCTCGTCTCCTTCCGGCTCGGCCTCAAGGACGATCTCGCCAGCATGCTGAGCGATGCGGTCAAGGAGTATGCCGCGCGCGGCGACGTCGAGGTGCTGCTCGACGTCCGGCTTGCCGACTGCGCCTTGACGCCGAACCAGGAGGTTCACGTATTGCAGATCGTGCGCGAGGCCTTGTCGAACATGGTTCGCCACGCTGCGGCGACCGAGGCCCGCGTCAGCCTGGTCTGCGATGAGACCGGCGACGTGACGGTCACGGTGGACGATGATGGCGTGGGCCTGGGCGAGCCGCCGGCGGACGCGCACAATCACCACGGCATGTCGATCATGCGCGAGCGCGCGACGAGCCTCGGCGGTGCGCTCGAGATCTCGCCGCGCGCAGGCGGGGGCACCCGCTTGCGGCTGCGCTTTCATGCCGCTCTGGGCGAGGATGCGGCAGCACCGATGGCGCACGGAGTGAGCCAATGAGCGACTTGCAGCGCGTGCTGATCGTCGATGACCATCCGCTGTTCCGCAAGGGGCTGGCGCAGCTGCTGCAGACGATTCCGGCATTCCGGCTCGTCGGCGAGGCCGCCGACGGCGCAAGCGGCCTGGCGCTGGCGCGCGAGCTCGAGCCCGACCTCGTGTTGCTCGATCTCAACATGCGCGACATGAGCGGGATCGAGGTGCTGCGGGCGCTGCGCGCAGCGCGGCTCGACACCCGCGTCGTGCTGATCACCGTGTCCGACCATGGCGAGGACGTCGTCGCTGCCCTGCGTTCGGGGGCCGATGGCTACCTGCTCAAGGACATGGACCCGGAGGCGATGCTGCAGGCCCTGTCCGACGCCGCCGCCGGGCGGACCGTGATTCCGCAGGCGCTCACCCACCTGCTTGCGACCGCGCTCCGCAGTGAGGCACGCCCGCAGTCGGCGGCGGCCGCAGGCCTCACCGAGCAGGAACTGCGCGTCCTGGAAAAGCTCGCGGAAGGCTTGTCGAACAAGCTCATCGGGCGGGAATTCGACATCGCCGAAGGCACCGTCAAGGTGCACGTCAAGAACATCCTGCGCAAGCTCGAACTGCGTTCCCGCGTCGAGGCGGCGGTGTGGGCGGTGGAGCACCTGCGCGGCTGATCCCCGGCCCCGGCGCGCGCAGCGTCGTTTTCGTCGCCGTCAACTGATAATCGTTATTGTTTTGACAATGGTCAATGCCCGGGTTCACGTCATGGGTTTCAATGTAATCCGTGAAGTTGTCTGGAGTTGCAGTGGAATCCGCTTCGATGTCGCGCCGTCGTTTCCTGCGCGGCCGCAGGCCTGAACTGACACCGGTGCCGCGCCCGCCCTGGGCGCTGGCCGAAACGCACTTCGTCGATCGCTGCACGCGTTGCGACGCCTGCATCGATGCCTGTCCGACGGCGATCCTCGTGCGCGCCGACGGTGGCTATCCGGTAGTGGATTTCAGCCGCGGCGAGTGCACCTTCTGCGGCGACTGCGTCAGTCGCTGCGTGCCGGGAGC
>JBFGUQ010000151.1:0-6331 GCA_041565515.1 Rhodocyclaceae bacterium
AGCTTGCCGTCGATCACCGCCACCTCGCGGCTCGTCAGGTGCCCGGCGTACTTGTAGGCCGGGCCGAGCGAATCGTAGTCGAGCAGCATGCGCCGCCAGACGTCGGGGCTGATGGTGGCGTAGCCGTCCGACTCGATGCCCTGCTCGCGCATTACCTGTTTCAGCATCGGCCGCAGCGAGCTCTTGCCGGCCGCCGAGGCGCCCTTGAGGCTGATCAGGATCGGGTTGGCGCGGTTGCGGGTGCGGGCGTAGCCCTGGTCCGATATCGCGGCGTCGATCAGCGGCGCCAGAAGCTGGCTGATGCGTCGACTGCCGTAGGTGTTGCATACGTGGCGGGTGACCAGCCTGGCGAGCAGGTCGAGGTCGGAGCCGATGCGGCCCTGTCTTGCCGCGATCGAGCCCAGCACGCGGTAGAGGCTCTTGTACACCGACTGCAGCAGCGGTTCGCCGGCCGCCGTGCCGGCCGCCTTGTAGTGCGACAGCGCGCGATGCTCCCTGGCCTGAACCGGCTCCGCCGATGCGGCCGGCGGCCTCGGCTTGTCGAACAGGCTGAACGGAAACCGGCGCGACACCGGCGCGGCGGGCGCCTCGTTCAGGGATTCCGCAAGAATCCGGCGCACCATGGCATCCGCCTGCTCGTGCAGCTCGGCGTAGGCGCGTTCGATCGCCGCGAGCTCGGGCGCCACATAGTCGTCCAGGATCTTCAGCGCGATGCGGCGGAAATTGTGGCCGAAGACTTCCTCCGAATCCCCTTCGGCGACGGCGATATCGGCGGTCACGCGCACGATGACTTCGTGCAGCACGAGCCGGCCCGGCCGGAACACGGTCAGCTCCTCCTGCGGCAGGCCGGTCAGGCCGGCGAGCTCCTGTGCTTCATCGGGCGCGGTGAAGGCGCACTCCGGCCGGAAGATCGTCTCGAGATGGCGGAGTCCGTCCGGGATGCCCGAGCCCAGGCCCGGGTTCCAGGCGGAAAAACCGTTGGCGCTTTGATCGTCTGGGGGCATCGGGAACAGACCGGCACGTCGGCGGGTGGGAATCGAGTATTCCCACGGATTCAGTTCGGGGTCAATCGCCACGCGTGCGCGCCGGCTCGCCGCGATCGGGCACGATTGCGGCGCCGAATGCGGATCGGTTTTGCACTACCATTGCGCTTCACCACCACGCTACTGGCGCAGGAGAGCGAGCATGAGCGATCGCGAGCCGATCATCCCGTCCGGCATGCAGGCCGTCTATGACGACATCCACTACGCCCCGGCGCTGCGCGTCGGCGACACCTTGTACATCTCCGGCCAGATCGGCCGCGACGAGAACATGCAGCTGGTGGAGGACAGGGAGGCGCAGTTCGTCCAGGTCTTCGACAACATGAAGAAGGTGCTCGATGCCGCCGGCTTCGACTTCGCCGACGTCGTCGACGTCACCAGCTTCCACACCGACATGCGCGACCTGCCGCTGTACATGAAGGTGCGCGACCGCTACTTCACCAGCGACTATCCGGCATGGACCGCCATAGGCGCGGCCCAGCTGTGCGGCGCGCCAGGCTACTTCCTCGAGGTCAAGGCCGTCGCCGTGCGCCGCGCCCGCTAGCACGGCAGTGCCTGCAATGGCCCGTGCCGTCCGCCGCGGAAGCCCGCTGCCGGCGGGCCGCAACGAAAAAAAAGCCCGGGCGCTTTCGGGCCCGGGCTGAATCCACACCAAAGGAGGAGGGTGGAGGAGACAACTGCAGGATAGTCAATCGGATGGTGCGATGCAATATCAGAAATAATGAATATTTCTATCGCTCCATAAGTCGGCTTCCGGCGGGCCCCGAGCCATTCACGCCTCGGCGCGGCTTTCCCCCGGTGCGTCGTGGCCGGCAGGGCTACAGGTATACCCATCTTCACTCGGCCTGGCGCGAGTGAAAGCATGAGCGGCTTGCGACACGAACAAGTGTGGCGCCCGCCGTTGCGGGAGGCCCGAAACCGGAGATGCCCGATGAGAAAGATCCGCATTGCGACGCGCGTCGCGGTGGCCTGCGCGCTCGCGCTGTCCGCCGCCGCCCAGGCCAACACGCTGCGCTGGTCCAGCGCGGGCGATTCACTGACCATGGACCCGCATGCCCAGAACGAGGGCCCGACCCACGTGCTCAGCCACCAGGTCTATGACACGCTGGTCTTTCGCGATCTCGACATGAAGCTCGTGCCGCGGCTGGCGACACGCTGGCGGCTGACCGAAGATCCGACGGTGTGGGAATTCACCCTGCGCAAGGACGTCAAGTACCACAACGGCAATCCATTCACGGCCGATGACGTGGTGTTCTCGATCCAGCGCGCCAAGCACCCCAATGCGGACATGAAGGGCTTGCTGACCACCGTCGTCGAGGTGAGCAAGGTCGATGACTACACGGTGCGGATGCGCACCGACGGCCCGAATCCGCTGCTGCCGAACAACCTCACCAATCTGTTCATGATGGACAAGGAGTGGTCCGAGGAAAACAAGGTCGTCACCCCGCAGAACTACAAGGCCGGCGAGGAGACCTATGCCGTGCGCAATGCCAACGGCACCGGGCCGTTCAAGCTCGTCAGCCGCGAGCCCGACGTCCGCACCGAGCTGGTCCGCAACGACGCCTACTGGGGCATCGGCAGCTTCCCGATGGAGGTGAGCCGAATCGTCCATACCCCGATCAAGTCCGCGGCGACGCGCGCGGCGGCGCTGCTGTCGGGCGAGATCGACTTTCTCCTCGATCCGCCGGTGCAGGATCTGGAGCGACTCGCGCAGGCCCCGGGCATCGTGGTCCGCTCCGCGGCCGAGAATCGGACGATCTTCCTTGGCATGCAGCAGGCGCTGCCCGAGCTGCGCACCTCCGATGTCAAGGGCCGCAACCCCTTCGCCGACAGGCGCGTGCGCCATGCGATGAACATCGCCATCAACCGCGAGGCGATCAAGCGCGTGGTCATGCGCGGCCAGTCGGTGCCGGCGGGGATCGTCATGGCGCCCTTCGTCGATGGATACAGCAAGGCGATCGACGTCGTGCCTGCGGTCGATGTCGCCCGCGCCAAGACCTTGCTCGCCGATGCCGGCTACCCCAACGGCTTCAGCGTCACCCTGGCCTGTCCGAACGACCGCTACATCAACGACGAAGCGATTTGCCAGGCCGTCACCGGCATGCTCGGGCAGATCGGCATCAAGATCCGGCTCGACGCCCGTTCGCGCAGCATCCACTTTGCCGAACTCCCCAAGGGTCAGCTCGATTTCTACATGCTGGGCTGGGGCGTGCCGACGATGGATTCGCACTACGTCTTCCACTATCTGTTCGAGACGAAGTCGGAAAAGGGCGGATCCTGGAACGCGACCGGTTTCTCCGACCCGGAAGTCGACCGCCTGGCCGACGCGATGACCCGCGAGGTCGATCCCGCCAGGCGGTCCAAGATGGTGGCGAGCGTGTGGAAGAAGGTGCAGGACGAGGTGGTGTATCTGCCCATCCACCACCAGATGCTGAACTGGGCGATGAAGGACACGATCGAGTTTCCCGTGCAGTCGGAGAACTATCCCTACTTCATGACGATGAAGTTCAGGAAGTGACTCGTCCTGCGCCGATTGCGCCGGCCGCCGATGGCCGCCGGCGCAATGCGTGGCTGATGCGCAAGACATGATTGCATTCATCCTTCGACGCCTGGCCCAGTCGCTGCTGGTGATGTTGACCGTTGCGCTGGTCTCGTTCGGCCTGTTTCGCTACATCGGCGACCCGATCCACAACATGGTCGGGCAGGAAGCCACGCTGGCCGAGCGCGAGCAGTTGCGCGAGGATCTGGGCCTGAACGACGCCGTCCCGGTCCAGTTCGCGCGCTTCGTGGGCAATGCCGTTCGCGGCGAGTTCGGCGTGTCCTACCGCATGGCCAGGCCGGTGGCCGATGTCATCCTGGAGCGCCTGCCGGCGACGCTGGAGCTCGCCCTGATATCGGGCGCCGCGGCCTTGGTCGTGGGCATCGGCCTGGGGGTCTTCACCGCGCTTCGCCGCGACGGCTGGCTTGCGCAGGCGATCATGTCCCTGTCGCTGATCGGCGTCTCGCTGCCGACCTTCCTGATCGGCATCCTGCTGATCTACGTCTTCGCGGTGGAGCTCAAGCTGCTGCCGGCATTCGGCCGCGGCGACGTCGTCCAGCTGGGGTTCTGGAGCACGGGCCTTCTGACGGCCTCCGGCCTGAAGTCGCTGATCCTGCCCTCGATCACCCTCGGGCTCTACCAGCTGACGCTGATCATGCGCCTCGTCCGCGCCGAGATGCTCGAAGTGCTGCGCACCGACTACATCAAGTTCGCGCGCGCCCGTGGGCTGTCGAACCGCAGCATCCATTTCCACCATGCGCTCAAGAACACCCTGCTGCCGGTCATCACCATCGCCGGACTGCAGATCGGATCGATCATCGCCTTTGCGATCATCACCGAGACGGTGTTCCAGTGGCCGGGCGTGGGCTTGCTGTTCATCACCGCGGTGCAGTTCGTCGATGTCCCGGTGATGGCGGCCTACCTGGTGCTGATCGCGCTGATCTTCGTCGTCATCAATCTCATCGTGGACCTGCTGTATTTCGCGGTCGATCCGCGCCTTCGCGTAATCCGTTCCGGACAGGGCTCATGACGCAAGCGGCTCCCGACTCGCTGCGCCGGCGCATCGCCGACAGCGACCTCTTCCACAGCTTCATCCGCTCACCGGTGACGGTGGCCTCGGCCGTCGTCGCACTGGTGTATGTGGTGGCGACCCTGTGTGCGCCCCTGATCTCGCCGCAAAACCCCTTCGACCCGGCGACGCTGAACCTGATGGAGGCGTTCAGCGCCCCGATGCAGGCCAACGAATTCACCGGCAAGGTCTTCTGGCTCGGCTCCGATGCCCAGGGGCGGGATCTGTTCTCGGCGATTCTCTACGGTTCGCGGGTGTCCATCCTGGTGGGCTTCGCCGCCGTAAGTTTCGCCGCGGTGCTGGGCATCGTCCTGGGCCTGGTGTCCGGCTATGTCGGGGGCTGGGTCGATGGCCTGATCATGCGGATCGCCGACGTCCAGCTCAGCTTTCCGGCGATCCTGATCGCGCTGCTGATCTTCGGCGTGTTCAAGGGCATCGTGCCGCCGGACCTGCATGACCGCGTCGCGCTGTACGTGCTCGTCGTTGCCATCGGCCTGTCCGACTGGGTGCAGTACGCGCGCACGGTACGCAGCTCGACGCTGGCGGAGAAGAACAAGGAATACGTGCAGGCCGCGCGCGTCATCGGCGTGCCGGCACCGCTGATCCTGCTGCGCCATATCCTGCCGAACGTGATGGGGCCGGTCCTGGTCATCGCCACGATCGGCCTCGCCCTCGCGATCATCCTGGAGTCGACCCTGTCCTTCCTCGGCGTCGGCGTTCCCCCGACCCAGCCCAGCCTGGGTACGCTGATTCGCGTCGGGCAGGACTTCCTCTTCTCCGGGGAGTGGTGGATCGTGCTCTTCCCCGGGCTGGCGCTGCTGACGCTCGCGCTATCGGTGAATCTGCTCGGCGACTGGCTGCGCGATGCGCTCAACCCGAAGCTGAGATGACGACCACCGCTGCGCGAATGAACGCCTCCCAAGCCCTGCTGTCGGTGCGCGGGCTGCGCGTCGAGTTTCCGACCCGGCGCCAGACCCTGCTCGCGATCGACGACGTGTCCTTCGATATCGCCCGCGGCGAGGTGCTGGGCATGGTCGGTGAGTCCGGCGCGGGCAAGTCGCTGACCGGCGCGGCCATCATCGGCCTGCTCGAACCGCCGGGGCGGATCGCCGGCGGGGAAGTGCTGCTCGATGGCGAACCGATTCACGCCCTGACCGAGGCGCAGATGCGGCGGATTCGCGGGCGCCGGATCGCGATGATCTTCCAGGACCCCCTGACCAGCCTCAACCCGCTGCTGACGGTGGGTGATCAGCTGGTCGAGACCATCCTGACGCACCGGCCCCTTGGCGCCGCGCAGGCGCGCACGCGCGCCATCGAGCTGCTCGAGGAGGTGGGCATCCCGGCGCCGGCCCAGCGCATCGACCACTATCCGCACCAGTTCTCGGGCGGCATGCGGCAGCGGGTGGTGATCGCCCTTGCCCTGTGTGCCGAGCCCAACCTGATCATCGCCGACGAGCCCACGACCGCGCTCGACGTGTCCGTCCAGGCCCAGATCGTCGCCCTGCTCAAGCGCCTTTGCCGCGAGCACGACACCGCGGTGTTGCTGGTCACCCACGACATGGGCGTGATCGCCGAGGCGGCGGACCGGGTTGCCGTCATGTATGCCGGAAGAATCGTCGAGATCGGGTCCGTGCACGACGTCGTGCAACGCCCGCGCCATCCCTACACGCGCGGCCTGATGGG
>JBFGUQ010000152.1:0-6328 GCA_041565515.1 Rhodocyclaceae bacterium
CGGCCGCCTGGCGCGCCCGACGATCTTCAGGCGTGGCGCGCAGTCGTCCCCGCGCCGGCCCGCGAGCCGGCGTCGCCATGTCTTGTGCTGCGGGTGTGATTCAGCTGGGGCTTGTGCGCCGGCTGTCGAGGTCGGTCTCGGCGCGGCGCGGCATGTCGGCGCCGCGGCGCGAGCAGGTGATGGCGGCGGTGCGCGCGGCGAAGCCGAGCAGGGCGGAGACGCGTTCGGCCGGCATCGACGCCAGCGCCTGCGGCCTGAGCTGGCCGGTCTCGGCCAGCCAGGCGAGCATCGCGGCCTGGAAGGTGTCGCCGGCGCCGACGGTGTCGACCACCGTGATGCGCGGCGCCTCGATGTCCACCCGGCCGCCGGCGTTCCAGGCGCTGGCGCCCTTGCCGCCGCGGGTCATCACCACCAGCGAGGAGCCTGCGCCGAGCCAGCGTTCGGCGAGGCTGTCGTCGCTGCCGTCGCCGTACAGCAGGTGGGCGTCCTCGTCGCTGATCTTGACCAGGTGGGCCAGGCCCGCGAGGGTCTCGACCTTGTCGTGCCAGCGCGGCAGCGAGGGCTCCACGTTCAGTCTTACGTTGGGGTCGTAGGCGATCAGGCGGGTGTCGCGCTCGCGCCGCAGCAGGGCCTCGATGGCACTCGCCACCGGCTCGACCACGGTGGCGAAGGAGCCGACGTGGATCGCCCGCAGTCCCGCGTCGAGCGTCGGCAGGTGTTCGGGCGTGAGCAGGCGGTCGGCGGCGCCGTTGCCGTAGAAGGCGTAGCGCGGCACACCGTCGGCGCCCAACTCGACCATGCCGAGCGTGGTCGGCGCATCGAACCCGGTCACCGTGTCGGTGCCGACGCCCTCGGCGGCGAGGACCTTGCGCAGGCGATCGCCCAGCATGTCGCGGGCGAGGCCGCCGAAGAAGGACACCGGCTGCGCCAGGCGCGCGAGGCCGATCGCCACGTTGAAGGGTGAGCCGCCGGGGTGGGCTTCGAGCTGGAGCACCCGGCCGGTTTCACTGCCGATATAGACATCGAAGAGGGCTTCGCCGCAGACGAGGAACATGTTTTTTCCCGATAGACAATGTGTTGATTGAGGTCAGCGCAAGCGTGCGCTGCCGGCGCCAGAGGCCTTCAGCAGACGACTTCCGCCGCCTCGCGCTGGCGAATTGCGCTGCGCAGCAGTTCGGCGCGCGGTGAGAAGCTGTGGAACATCGGCAGGCTGGCTGCGCCGATGGCGCCGGCGTCACTGCCAAAGCTGCCACGCACGATCTCGGGCACGCCGCGCGCTTCGGGCGCGGTATCCTCGAGCTCCCTTGCCAGGCCCGCGACCAGGCGCTCGATCAGGCCGGCATCGACGTCGGCATCGATCACCACGACCGGTACGTCGAGGATCGACCGCGCCGAGCGCAACGCGAGGCCGAGGGCGTCGATACAGTCGGCGAGCCACTCTTCGACCGCCGGGTGGCCGGCGCGAACGAAGGCCTCCAGATCGACGTGGGTGGCAAGCGCTTCGCCGCGCCAGCGCAGGTGGCGCGACAAGGCGTTGAGCGAGGCGCGCGACAGCAGCATGTCCCATTTGCCCGCCGGTTTCGGTGCCGAGGGCAGGCCACTCGGGGGTACCGGCATGACCGCGATGTCGCCCGCGTCGCCGGTGACGCCGCGCAGGCAGCTGCCGTCGAGCGCGACGCCGCAGCCGATCACCGGCCCGATGAAGAGGTAGATGAAATCGCCGAAACGGCTGCCGCAACCGAAGAACAGCTCGGCGATCGCGGCGGCGTTGCCGTCGTTCTCGCTGAAGACGGGCAGGCCGGTGCGCGCCTCGAGCGCCGAGGCGAAATCGAAACCCTGCCAGGCGGCGAAGTCCCGCCCGCTCAGGTCGAGCTCACGCAGCCAGGCGTCGAGCTTGCACGGCCGTGCCACGCCTATCCCGGTTACCCGCTCGCGTTCGGCAGGGCCGAGGTCGGCGAGCAGCGCGCCGATGTCTCCCTGTACCAGTGCCATGGTGTCCCGGGGCGCGGGCAACGGGCGGCTGTGAACCCGGCGCCCGAGGATCGCCCCGTCGAAATCGACCAGCGCGGTTTCGATGAGGTCGCGATCGAGGCGGACACCGATGCCGAACGCGCCCTTGGCGTTCACCTTCATCAGGCTCGCCGGCTGGCCGCGCTGGCCCTCTGTGCGGCGGCCAGTGGGGACGACCAGTTCGCTGTCCTGCAGCGACCTGCTGATCGTGCCCACGGCGGTGCTCGTCAGGTGCGTGCGGCGCGTCAGGTCCGCCTTCGAGGCTTCGCCGGCGCGGCGCAGGATCTGCAGCAGCAGCCGCTCGTTGTGGCGGCGCGGGCGCATCGCCCTGTGCTCGCGTCGAGTTCGATCGCGCATCATGGTCGTCTCCTTTGATTCTCGTGTGCCTGGGGGACTCAGCTGCGTGAGCTTTCCCATGCCTGGACGCGGGCAATCGCCTTGCGGATGGCGGCGACGAGCTCGGCGTTGCCGGCGAGCGCGCCCCACAGCACGCGGTCGGCGCAGAAGGCCGCGACCGGATCGGTGGCCTCGAAGAAGCCATGCGCGACGGCCTCGTCCATGATGCTGTCCTGGTACTCGTAGGGCAGCTCGCCCTTGTGCCAGCGCAGCAGGAACTGGAAGAACAAGGCCGGCAGCATGGCGGTGCTCGCCAGCGAGGCGCCGCGTGCATGCAGCTCGTGCAGGGTCGGCGCGATGAAGCCGGGGATCTTCGAGAAACCGTCGGCCGTCACGCGCTGGTTGGTGTCCTTGACGAAGGGATTGCCGAAGCGCTCGATCACGACGTCGCGGTAGCGCGCGAGGTCGATCGGGCTCGGCGACAGGCAGGGGATCACGTCGTCGGTAACGTAGTCGAGGGCGAACTGCCGGATCTCGGCGTCGGCGGTGTCCTCGTGGATGTACTGCAGGCCGACCAGCGTGCCGGCCCAGGCGAGGCAGCTGTGGCTGGCATTGAGGATGCGGATCTTGGCTTCTTCATAGGGCAGCACCGACTCCACCATCTCCGCGCCGGCCTTCTCGAAGGCGGGGCGGCCGGCACAGAAGTGGTCCTCGATCACCCACTGGCAGTAGCGCTCACTCATCACCGGGCACAGATCGTCGCGCCCGGTCGCGGCCTTCACGCGATCCCGCACTTCTTCGCCGGGGCGCGGCGTGATCCGGTCGACCATCGAATTGGGGCAGCTGGTGTTGTCCAGGACCCACTGGCGAAGTCCGGTTTCGCCGCGACGCTCGAGGAACTCGAGCAGGCCGCCCTGGAAGCGCTCGCCGTTGCTGCGCAGGTTGTCGCAGTTGAGCAGGGTGACCGGGGTGGCGCAGCCCTCGACGCGGGCACGCAGGATGGCGGCGACCGCACCGTAGATCGTCAGCCGGGTGCCGTCCTTCAGATCGGAGGCGAGGTCTGGGTAGCTGGGGTCGAGCCGGTGCTGCTGGTCGAGATAGTAGCCGCCCTCGGTCACGGTGAAGGAGATGATCCGGGTGCGCGCGTCGGCACCGGCCTCGATCATCGCGTCGAGCCTGGCATCCCAGGGCACGACGCGTCGAATCGAGCGGATCTGCTCGTATTCGCGCTCGCCGCTCGGGCTCACGGTTTCGAGCGTGTAGCTGCCGTCCTGGCGCGCGAGACAGTCGAGCACCGTACTCATGTCGTTGCGGATGTTGGCCGCCGCGAGCGACCACTCGGTTTCGCCCTGTTCGATCAGCCGGTTCAGGTACCAGGCCTGGTGCGCGCGGTGGAAGGAGCCGATGCCGATGTGCAGGATCTGCTTGTCGGCGCCGCCCGACGACGTCTGTGGTGATGTTGCGCTCATGATTGAAGAGTCCTTGGAAAACAGGGCTGAATGGCTGGGATTCCGCCCGGGAATGATCGAACAGGGGCTGCGAGGGCGGGCCCTCCCTCGTTCCCGCACGCGCTTGGAAGAGCTTGGCGGAGCGAGGGCGGCCGGCCTTCGTTCAGCTGCCGCAGCCGTCCGGCTGCGGGCATCTGTGCCGGGAAGGATTACGCGGCGACTGCCAGGTCGACCAGGCGCGGCACGGCCTCGCCGCTGGCGACGAACAGATGGCAGTTCTCGGGCGCGGCGCCCAGATGCACCGGGACATGGCGGTCCATCCGCTGCAGCGGCGGGATGCGCACGATCAGGCCCTCCTCGGCACAATTCGCCTCGCCGTACAGATAGGCGGCGTCGCCGAGCGATTCGACGGCATCCACCCGGCAGGTGATGGGCAGGCTGTCGTCGCCGCGCTCGAGGTGTTCCGGGCGGACACCCACGGTGACCGCCTCGCCCTTGCGCAACTGGTCCGGCCGCACCGCGACCCGCTGCAGGCCACCGCCGCGCAGCTGCACGGTGACCCCTTCGGCGTCGGTCGCGGCGACCTCGCCTTCGAGGAAGTTCATCTTCGGCGAGCCGATGAAGCCGGCGACGAAGCGGTTCGCCGGGTTGTGGTACAGCTGGGCCGGCGAACCGACCTGCTCGACGTTGCCGGCGGAGAGCACGACGATCTTGTCCGCCAGGGTCATCGCCTCGACCTGGTCGTGGGTGACGTAGATCATCGTGGTCTTGAGGTCTTCGTGCAGGCGCGCGAACTCGAGGCGCATCTTCACCCGTAGCGCGGCATCGAGGTTCGACAGCGGCTCGTCGAACAGGAACACCATGGGCTCGCGGGTGATGGCCCGGCCGATCGCCACGCGCTGGCGCTGGCCACCGGAGAGGTGCTTGGGCTTGCGGTCGAGCAGGTGGTCGATGTGCAGGATGGTCGCGGCCTTCTTCACCGCCGCGTCGATCTCGGCCTTCGACTGGCCGGCGAGCTTCAAGCCGAACGCCATGTTGTCGTACAGGTTCATGTGCGGGTAGAGCGCATAGGACTGGAACACCATGGCGATGCCGCGCTTGGCGGGCACCACGTCGTTCACGCGCTGGTCACCGATGAACAGGTCGCCATCGCTGATCTCCTCCAGGCCCGCGATCATGCGCAGCAGGGTGGACTTGCCGCAGCCACTCGGGCCGACGAAGACGACGAACTCCCCGTCGGCGATTTCCAGGTTGATGTCCCGCATTACCTCGGTTTCATCGTACTTCTTCTTCAGATTGCGAACGACGACGCTTGCCATGATGAGTCTCCTTTTGTGCGGGCCGGGCCCGCTTTCAATTCAGTTCGGGAGCGCGCGTGCCGTGCTTGCAGCGCGCATGTCCCGGATCAGGGCGGGCAGCGCCCGCATTTCGGTAAAGATCTGGCTCGCCCCAGCGGCCATCAGGCGCTGGTCGAGCCCCGGCGTGACGTGGCCGGCGCCGGTGAAGCCCAGCACGCGCATGCCCGCGGCAGCTGCCGCGGTCACGCCGGCCACGCTGTCCTCGACCACCACGCAGGCGCCGGGAGCGACGCCGAAGGACGCGCAGGCTGCCAGGTATACGTCGGGTTGCGGCTTCGGCGCACCGACCACGTCGGCGGTGAAGACGCGCCCCTCGAAGCGCGACCACAGGCCGGCACGCTGCAGTGTCTCGCGCACCCGCGCCGCGTTGCTGTTGCTCGCCACCGCGGTGGGCAGGGCGATCGCATCGAGCGCCGCCGCGATCCCCTGCACCGGGCCGACGCGTTGCTTGATCTCCTGCTCGACGCGCCGGTCGATGCGGGGAACGTCGAGCTGGTCCAGGCTGAAGCCGAACTCGGCCGCCATCTCCTCGAGCAGGGTCACCAGCGGGAGCCCCATGCGGGCGCTCAGCGCCGCGCCGAGCTCGCGTCCCGGCAGGTGCCGGCCGAGTTCCTCGACCAGCACCTCGACCGAGATCGACTCGCTGTCGATCAGCACGCCGTCGCAGTCGCAGATCAGGTGCGTGACCATGGCGCTGCTCACTTGACCGCGCCGAAGGTCAGGCCACGGACGAGCTGCTTCTGCGACAACCAGCCCACCACCAGGATCGGCGCGATCGCCAGCAGCGAGGCGGCCGAGAGCTTGGCCCAGAACAGTCCCTCGGGACTGGAGTACGAGGCGATGAACACCGTCAGGGGTGCCGCATTGGCGCTCGACAGGTTGATGCTCCAGAAGGCCTCGTTCCAAGACAGGATCAGCAGCAGCAGGCCGGTCGAGGCGATGCCGGGCAGGGACATCGGCAGCAGCAGGTGAATCATCTCCTGCCAGGTGCTGGCGCCGTCGATGCGTCCCGCTTCCAGAATTTCCTTCGGTACCTCGTTGAAGTAGGTGAAGGCCATCCACACCGCGATCGGCAGGTTGATCAGCGTGTAGATGATCACCAGGCCGGTCACCGTGTCGAGCAGACCGCTGTCCTTCCAGATCAGGTAGATCGGCACCAGCACGCCGACCGAGGGC
>JBFGUQ010000153.1:0-6323 GCA_041565515.1 Rhodocyclaceae bacterium
AGCCCGAGCTTCGTGCTCTCGCCAAGCCTGAACAGCGCACCGACGTTCCACCCCCAGGCGTCGGAATCGGCATCGAGGACGACATGGGTGGTGGACACTGCCGGCACGACGGCCGCGACACGCTCGTATTCGGCGGTCATGCGCTGCAAGTTCAGCCCGAAGCCGACCGACACCGCATCATTGACCCGCCAGGCGATCGAGGGATTGATGTTGTAGGTCTTGATCTCGAACTTGATCGACTGCGCGGCGCCGACCCAGCCGTCGTCGTACTCGGTGACGAGCCCGAAGGGCGCCCCCAGCCCGACCCCTGCGTAGAGGCCCTCGCCCAGGGCCCACGACAGGTAACCGTTGGGCAGTGCGGCCCAGCCACCGGCATCGCGGGTACCAGCGCTGAGCGCGCCGCTGCTCGAACCCTGGTCGCTGAAGCGAAAGCCCGGCTTCACCAACGACAGGCCGGCCGAAAACTCCCGTGCCTGCAACTGCGTCATGCCGGCCGGATTGAAGTAGATGGTGCTGGCATTGTCGGCCACCGCTGCCGAGCCGGCATAGGCGTTGGCGATACCGCTCGCGTTCTGCTCCAGCAGCTGGAAGCCGGCCGCCGAAGCCGTGCCCGATGCGATTGCCATCACGGCGGCGGGCAGGGCGCGCGCGATCATTGTCTTTCGCATTTCCGTTGTCTCCTCTCTTCGTTTGTCACGTCCTGGCGCCGCGGCCATCCCCGGCGAGGCAATCGGCACCCTGAAGGAATCCCCGCATCGTCGGGCGCCGTCTCCCGATGCAATTCCTGGATCTCGAACTGGCATGCGCGGCAATCAGCTGGGGGGAATCGCGCGCTTGTGGCCCTGGGCGTCGAGCGCGACATAGGTCAGCCGCGCCTCCGTGACCTTGACGATGACGGGGTTCTCCGGATGGCGCTCGGCGAAGACCTCGACATCGACGGTGATCGAAGTCCTGCCGACCGATACGACTTCGGCATAGAAGCTGACGAGATCCCCGACCGATACCGGCTGCTTGAAGACGAAGGAGTTGACCGACACCGTCGCCACCCGGGAACGGGAACGGCGGTTCGCGGGGATGGCACCGGCGATGTCCACCATCGCCATGATCCAGCCCCCGAACACGTCGCCGGCGGGGTTGAGGTCGGCCGGCATCGGCATCACGCGCAAGGCGGGCTGCTTGTGCTCGGGAAGGGTGGTCGCCAGACCGGACGATTCGTTCATTTGAGTTCCCTAGGCTGTGGATTTCGTTGCACCGTCGGCCAGATCGTCGCCGGCATGGGCTCGAGGCCCGGCAAGGCTGGCCCGATAGTGCATGGGTCCGCCGGTGTATGGCGCGAAGCCCGAGCCGAAGATCACCCCGGCGTCGGCCAGGTCCGCATCGGCGACCACGCCGTCGCGGACGCAGCGCTGCGTCGCGGCCAGCAGCGGCGCGAGGATGCGGTCCGCCAGTCCGGGCGGGACCGAACCGACCTCGCCCTTCTGTGGCTTGCCGCCCACCCAGCGGTAATAGCCTTCGCCCGCCTTCTTGCCGAGCCTGCCCTCGGCCACCAGTTCCACCAGCCGCGCCGGCGCGCTCGCCTCCTCACCGGCCAATGCCTTGCCCGCCGCGAGCGCGATGTCGAGACCGACCGTGTCGACCAGTTCGACAGGCCCCATCGGCATGCCGAAGCCGGTGAGCGCGGCGTCCACCGTCGCCGGCGCGATGCCCTCTTCCACGCAGCGCAGGGCTTCGAGCATGTAGGGGCCGAGCACGGCATTGACCAGGAAGCCGGGAGCGCTCCGGACCGGTAGCGGAAGCTTGTCGATGCGGCGCACGAAGGCCAGTGCACGCGCGAACGCCCCGGCGTCCGAATCCGCGCCCCGCACCACCTCCACCAGCGGCATCAGCGCCACCGGATTGAAGAAATGGATGCCGACCAGGCGGGAGGGGTCTGCAAGCGCGCTCGCGATGTCCTCCACGCGCAGGCTCGAGGTGTTGGTCGCGAGCACGGCCTCGGGCCGGGCGCGGCGCTCGAGTTCGGCGAAAAGCGCGCGCTTGGCCTCCAGGTTCTCGGAGATCGCCTCGATGACGACCTCTGCCCGCGCCACGCCGTGACCCTGCGGGTCGGGGATCAGGCGATCGAGGGCGAAACGGATCTCGCGCCCATCGCCCTTGAGGCGACGCTCGAACAGCTTGGCGGCGCGCGCGATCGCCGGGGCGATGCGCTCCACGCCCTGATCCTGCAGCGTCACCGTCATCCCGCGCAGCGCGCACAAGGCGGCGATGTCCCCGCCCATGACGCCGGCACCGACGACATGCACCCGCGCCGGCGCGAACGGGCTGTCCTTGCCGAAGCCCTTCAGGCGCTCCTGCAGGTAGTACACCCGCACCAGGTTCCCGGTCGTCGGCGAGGCGAAGATCGCCTCCAGCGACGCGGGGTCTCCCGCTGGCACGGCCAGCGCATTGCCGCCGAACTTCGCCCACGTCTCGAGAATGGCGTACGGGGCGGGGTAGTGCGCACGCGGCGCCCTGGCCTCGACCTGCTTGCGCGCCTTGCCGGCGACCACCGCCTTCAGCGGACCGTCGAGCAGTCGCGCCAGCAAGCCCGGCCGATGCGCGGGGCGAGCGGACGTCGCCCGCACGCGTGCCGCGTTCTCCATCACCCGCGGCGGCACGCAATCGTCCGCCAGTCCGAGGCGCCTGGCCTTGCGCGCGTCGATCGCCTTTCCGGTGAGCATCATGTCCAGCGCCGCCTGCGGCCCGACGACCTGCGGCAGGCGCTTCATGCCGCCCCAGCCCGGCACGATGCCGAGCATCACCTCCGGCAGTGCCAGCTTCGTTCCCGGCTCGTCCACGACGATGCGGTAGCGGCAGGCCAGGGCCAGCTCCAGGCCGCCGCCCATGCAGTGACCGCGAATCAGCGCCAGGGTCGGGTAGCGCACCGCGGCAAGGCGCTCGAAGAGCTTCCAGCCGCGCGCCACCAGGGCGCGCACGGCAGCGGCCGACTCCAGCCGGGTGAACTCCTCGATATCGGCGCCGGCGATGAACCCGGCCGGTTTGGCCGACGCGATCACCAGCGCGACCGGCGGGTCGGACTCCAGCGCATCGAGCACCGCGGCAAGCTCCGCCATCACCTCCTGCGACAGCGTGTTGGTCGAGCTGCCGGCCTTGTCGAGTTCCAGCCACGCCAGCCCCCCGGCCTCGCCGCGCAATGTCCAGTGTTTCCACACCTGCTGGCTGAAATGGCTCATCGCAGCGCCTCCACGAGCATCGCGCCACCCTGACCGCCGCCGATGCAGATCGAGGCCATGCCGCGCTTGCCGCCCGTGCGGCGCAGGACCTGGAGCAAGTGCAGCACGATGCGCGCGCCGCTGGCGCCCACCGGGTGCCCGAGCGCGATGGCGCCGCCATCGACGTTCAGGCGCGCGGCGTCGGGCGCACCGGGCGCCACCGCCAGCCCGAGATGTTCGCGGCAGTAGTCATCGTCCGCGAAGGCGCGCAGGCAGCCGATCACCTGCGCGGCGAATGCCTCGTTGAGCTCCCAGGCGTCGAGTTCGTCGGGCGTCAGACCATGGCGCAGCAGGATGGGAACGGCGGCATGCACGGGGCCGAGGCCCATCTGGTCGGGCGCGAGCCCCGCCCACTGGCTGTCGAGGATGCGGCCGAGCGGCTGCAGCCCGTGGCGTTCGACCGCCTCCGCCGAGGCCATCACCAGCCAGGCCGCGCCGTCGGTGATCTGCGAGCTGTTTCCCGGCGTCACCCGGCCAAAGTGCTTGTCGAAGAAGGGCTTGAGCCTTGCCAGGCCTTCCATCGAGGCGTCGCGGCGCACGCCGTCGTCGCATGCATGCACGGTGCCGTCACGATCGATCAGGGGCACGATCTCGGCGTCGAAGTGGCCGGCGTCCTGGGCCGCCGCCACGCGCTGGTGGCTGTCGACCGCACACGCATCCATTTCCTCGCGGTCGATGTCGAATTTCCACGCCAGGTTCTCGGCCGTCTGCCCCATCAGCTGGCCGACGATGGGGTCCGTCAGCCCCTTCATGATGCCGATCACCGGCGCGAGGTAGCCGGGCCGGAAGCGCTTCAGCGCGACGAGCTTCTGCACCGGCGTCTTCGCCGCATACCAGCCCGAGAGCCAGCGCACCATCGCATCCGAGAACAGCAGCGGAGCCCGCGACAAGGCGTCCTCCCCGCCGGCCAGCACCAGGTTCGAGCGGCCGGTGTGGATATTGGCGATGGCCGAATCGATCGCCTGCATGCCCGAGGCGCAGTTGCGCATCACCGTCCAGCCCGGCACCTGCAGGCCGCAGCCCATGCGCAGGGCGACGACGCGGCCGATGTTGACCTCGTCCGGCGACGGGCTGGCGCAGCCCAGGATCACCTCGTCGAGCTGGTCGGGCGCGAAGGCCTGGCGCGCGAGCAGGGCAGTGCCGGCGGCGGTCGCGAGGTCGGCGGCCGCAAACGGCCCGGGCGCATTCCTCGCTTTGAGAAAAGGCGTTCGGGCACCGTCTACGACGAATACCTCGCGACTCACGCCGGTTCCTCCATCGCCGCCTCTACCGCCGGTTCGGCGCCGTCCTCGCACAGCGCCGCCCTGAGGCCGAAGTCGGCGGGGAAGTCGTCGACGCGGATCACCATGTCGCGCTGGCGGTTGCGGCGTTCGACGAGTTCGAACTCGTCGGCGGTGATCACGCCGGCCTCGAGCGCATGCTGCCAGATGGCGTCGACGCCGCCGCCGATGATCAGGCCCGGCTGGAAGCGGCCGTCCTTCTGCGCCTGTCTGAGCCTGGCCTCCACCGGCTCGGTGGCGACCGTCGCCAACAGCGCCGCCTCGAGCGCCGCCACCGGCTCCTCCAGATCGTCGGGCAGATACACGTCCGCGGTAAGCCGGTCGCGCGTCGCCGAGGGTTCGATCAGGCGCACGGCGACTTCATGGCCGAGCCGGTCGGACGGCACCACGTAGGGGCGCCCGAGCGGGAACACCACCAGCCGCCTGAGCACGAAAGCGAAGAGCGCATTGGGGAAATTGGCGATGACGCCCTCGAACGCGAGCTGGATGCGGAACATGCAGTCCCAGATCGCCCAGTGCATCAGCGGCGCGTCCTCGGGCTGGCGGCCTTCGGCCTCGAAGCGCTTCAAGGTGGCGGAGGCGAGATACATCAGGGATAGGATGTCGCCCAGCCGTGCAGAGAGTTTCTCCTTGCGCTTGAGCGCGCCGCCCAGCGTGCCCATGGAGATGTCGGACAGGAAGGCGAAGGCGGCGGAAAAGCGCGTGAGCTGCTGGTAGTAGCGCCGCGTCTGCGGCGCGACGTCGTCGGGCACGCGGACGAAGTGCGAGCCGGTGAGCCCCATCACCAGTGCACGCATGGCGTTCGAGACCGTGTAGCCGACGTGCGCCCACAGCGCACGGTCGAATGCGCCGGCGTCGCCGGCCTGTGCGGCGTGCATCTCCTCGAGCACATGCGGGTGGCAGCGGACGGCCCCCTGGCCGAACAGGATCAGGCTGCGGGTCAGGATGTTCGCCCCCTCCACGGTGATCCCCACCGGAAGCTGCTGGTAGGCGCGGCCGAGGAAGTTCTGCGGGCCGAGGCAGATGCCCTTGCCGCCGATCACGTCCATGCCGTCATTGACGGTCTGGCGGGCGCGTTCGGTGACGTGGTACTTGACGATCGCGGACACCACCGACGGCTTCTCGCCGAGGTCGATCGCGCCCGCCGTCATGATCCGCGCCGCGTCGCACAGGTAGGTATTGGCGCCGATGCGGGTGAGCGCCTCCTCGACGCCCTCGAAACGGCCGATGGCGGTCTTGAACTGGTAGCGCACGCGCGCATAGGCGCCCACCGCGCGCGCAGTGATCTTCTGCATGCCGGTATTGGAGCCCGGCAGCGAGATGCTGCGACCTGCCGCCAGGCTCTCCATCAGCATGCGCCAGCCCTGCCCGGCCATCTCCGGTCCGCCGATGATGAATTCCAGCGGCATGAACACATCCTTGCCACGGATCGGCCCGTTCATCCACACGGCATTGAGCGGAAGGTGGCGGCGACCGATGTCGACGCCGGGTTGATCGCGCGGCACCAGCGCGCAGGTGATGCCGAGGTCGGCCTCCTTGCCCAGCAGGTGGTCGGGGTCGTACAGCCGGAAGGCGAGGCCGAACACGGTGCATACCGGCGCCAGCGTGATGTAGCGCTTGTCGAAGGACACGCGCATGCCCAGCACCTCGCGGCCCTGCCACTGTCCCCGGCATACGCCGCCGGCGTCGGGAATCGAGGCCGCCTCCGCACCCGCCCACGGACTGGTGAGCGCAAACGCGGGGATCTCCCGACCGCTCGCGAGCCGCGGCAGAT
>JBFGUQ010000154.1:0-6257 GCA_041565515.1 Rhodocyclaceae bacterium
CTCGGCGCACTCACCGGAAACCGGCTCGGCCACGCCTTCTACGCCTCGGACGGTGCCTCCGCCACCGAGATCGCGCTGAAGATGAGCGCCCACTACTGGCGCAATCGGGGGCGCCCGGGGAAATGCCGCTTCGTCAGCCTGGAGGGCAGCTATCACGGCGAGACGATCGGCGCCCTGGCCGTCACCGACGTCCCCATCTTCCGCGACGCCTATGCGCCGCTGATCAGGCCCGGCACCACCGTGCCGACCCCGGACGCGCGCCGGGCGCGGGCGGGAGAGTCGGCAATCGACGTCGCACGCCGCGCCGCGGTCGCCCTCGAGGCCCACCTCGGCGCGCACCACGAGCAGACGGCTGCGCTCATCGTCGAGCCCCTGGTGCAGGGCGCGAGCGGCATGGTGATGTACGACGCCGAGTACCTGCGCCTCGCGCGAACCCTGTGCGACCGCTACGAGGTGCATCTCGTCGCCGACGAGATCGCCGTCGGCTGCGGCCGCAGCGGCAGCTTCTTCGCCTGGGAACAGGTGGCCGGCGGGGCCGACGCGGCTACCCAAGGCGGCTGGCCGGACTTCGTCTGCCTGTCAAAGGGCATCACCGGCGGCTATCTGCCGCTCTCGCTGGTCCTGAGCACCGACGAGATCTATCGCTGCTTCTATGATGACAGCAGCGCACGCGCCTTCCTGCACTCGCATTCCTACACCGGAAATCCCCTGGCCTGTCGCGCCGCGCTGGCGACGCTCGACATCTTCGCCGAGGACGACGTCATCACCGCCAATCGCGAGCGTGCCCGCCTGCTGGGCGAGCTGACACGCAAGCGTCTGGGCACCCATCGCGCCGTGCGCGACCTGCGCCAGCGCGGCATGATCGTCGCCTTCGACGTCGATATCGACGCGCCCGGCTTTTCTCAACGCTTCTTCGCCGAATGCCTGAGCCGGGGCGTGCTGTTGCGCCCGATCGGCGCCACCGTCTACTTCATGCCGCCCTACGTGCTCGACGAGCGCGAGATGCGCCACCTCGTCGATGGCGCGGCCGATGCGCTCGACGCAGCCTTGCGCTGAGGTGCCGCCCGTGTCCGCCCTGCTCGACGACCTGCGCGCCGGACTCGCCGCACTGGATGACGCGTCCCTGCGGCGCGTACGGCGAAGCAACGCGCTGCCGTGCGCGCCGCAGGGACGCATCGACGGTCGCGACGTGCTGGCCTTTTGCAGCAACGACTACCTCGGCCTTGCCGCCGAACCCGCCCTGGCGACCGCGCTTGCCGAAGGCGCGGCGCGCTGGGGCAGCGGCGCGGGCGCCTCGCATCTGGTGAGCGGCCACTACGCAGTGCAGGACGAACTCGAAACCGCCCTCGCCCGCTTCGTCGGCGCCGAGCGCGCGCTGTACTTCTCCACCGGCTACATGGCCAACAGCGGCATCATCCCGGCGCTGGTCGGTCGCGGCGACGCGGTGTTCGCCGACCGCCTCAACCATGCCTCGCTGGTCGACGGGATGCTGCTTTCCCGCGCCGACATGCAGCGCTACCCCCACCTCGACCTCGCGGCGCTGGCGCGCATGCTCGAAGCGAGCAGCGCCCGGCGCAAGCTGATCGTGACCGATGCCGTGTTCAGCATGGATGGCGACACCGCCCCGCTCCCGGCCCTGCTGGCGCTCGCCACCCGCCACGATGCGTGGCTGCTGGTCGATGACGCCCACGGCTTCGGCGTGCTCGGACCGCAGGGCCGTGGCGCGCTGGCCGAGGCAGGCCTCGCCGGCACCGAGCAGGCCTGGCGCGTGATCTACGTCGGCACGCTCGGGAAGGCTGCCGGGGTGTCGGGCGCGTTCGCCGCCGGCCATGCCGACGTCGTCGAGTGGCTGCTGCAGAAATCCCGTACCTACATCTTCACCACCGGTGCTCCGCCCGCGCTCGCCCACGCCTTGCTCGCCAGCCTCGTCCTGATCGAACAGGGCGAGGCGCGGCGGCAGCGCCTCGCCCGGTTGATCGGGCGACTGCAATCCCGTCTGTCGCTCGCCCGCTGGCAGCTGATGCCGTCGCGCACACCCATCCAGCCGGTGTTGATCGGCGACAATGCGGAGACCATGCGAGTGGCGCGGGCGCTCTGGAACGAGGGCCTGTGGGTGCCGGCGATCCGGCCGCCGACCGTGCCCAGGGGCAGTGCGCGCCTGAGGATCTCGCTCACCGCGGCGCACACCGGCGCCGATGTCGAGCTGCTCGCCGACACCCTGATGAGGCTCGAAGCCGGCGTGGCGGCATGAGCGCGCCGACCAACCGCTTGCCGGCCAGCCGATCCCGCCCTCCGCTGGTGCTGCTGCACGGCTGGGCGATGAGCCCGGCGATCTGGGCCGAGCTGGGCAGGCTGGTCTGCTCGACGGCGATCATCACACCCTGGCTGCCCGGGCACGCCGGTCCCCGATCGCCGGCCCCAGCAGGGCTCGACGCATGGGCGGACGCGATCGCGGAGCAGATCCCGGACGGTGCCGCGCTCGGCGGCTGGTCGCTCGGCGCGATGCTTGCGCTCGAGATCGCCCGGCGTCACCCGCACAAGGTTTCGCGCCTGCTCCTCGTCGGCGCCACGCCGCGCTTCGTGGCACGGCCCGACTGGCCATGCGGGCTGGCGGCCGGGACGGTGACGGCCTTCGCGCAGGGCTTCGCGGTGAGCCCTGCGGCTACCCTGAAGCGCTTTCTCGCCCTGCAGTGTCTTGGCGACGCTCGGCGCAGCACCTTGCAGACCCGCCTCGCAGAGAGTCTGTCGCCCGCGGCTGCACGGGGCGATGAAGCCGTGGCCGAAGGACTCCGGCTGCTCACGAGCGTGGATCTCCGCCAGTGCCTCGGGCGCATCGACATGCCCTGCTGCCTGCTGCACGGCATGGGTGACGCGCTGATGCCGATCGAGGCCGCGCGCTGTTTGGCCAACGCCCTGCCCCATGCCCGCCTCCACGAGTTGCCCGACTGCGGCCACGCGCCCTTTCTGTCCCAGCCGGGCGTCTGTGCAGGCCTGATCGAGGATTTCCTCGATGACTGAGCGCCGCAGCCAGAAGCACCTGGTTCGCAAGGCCTTCGACCGCGCCGCGGAACGCTACGACAGCGCCGCCGCCGTCCAGCGCGAGGCGTGCGAGCGGCTCGCAGGCTTCGCGGCCCGCTTCATCGCCGAGTCGCCGGGCAGCGGCGGCATCGTCGTCGACGCCGGCTGCGGCACCGGTCTCGGCCTCCCCGCGCTGACCGCACTTCGGCCGGGCGCGCACGTGCTCGCCATCGACCTGGCCCCGGCGATGCTTGCCCAGGCGCGGCGGGCGGCCGCCGCCCTGGCGCCCACGGCACCGCTTGCGGCCGTGTGTGGCGACCTCGAGCATCTCCCGCTTGCCGGCGGCAGCCTGGCGGTGCTGTGGTCCAGTCTCGCGCTGCAATGGTGCGCCCCGCAGGCGGCGATGCGCGAGATCGCACGTACGCTGGCACCGGGCGGTCAAGCCTTCGTCGCCACGCTCGGGCCGCGCACGCTGCACGAACTCGAAGCGGCCTTCGCCGGCATCGACCAGGCCGAGCACCGCATCGCCTTCCATGACGCGGGGACGTGGGCAGCGCATGCACGCGGGGCCGGTCTGGACGTCGCCGGCCTCGAGAATTTCGACATCCACGCCCTGGCGCCCGATCTGCGCAAGCTGCTGAAGGACATCAAGACCATCGGTGCCAGCACCGTGACCGGCGCGCGGCGACGCACGCCCCTGGGCCGGACGGCCTGGCAGGGGCTCGAAAGCCGTTACGAGACCCACCGCCGTGCCGACGGTCTTCTGCCCGCCACCTACGACCTGATTCTGCTCGCCCTACGCAAACCCGAAACCGCAAACGGAGTTCAAGCATGATCGACTCGACCACAAGCAAGCCGCGGCGCGGACGCGCCTGGTTCGTCGCCGGGACGGACACCGAGATCGGCAAGACCTTCGTGACCTCGGCCCTGCTGCACGTCGCCCGCGCAGGCGGGATGAGCGCGGTCGGGATGAAACCGATCGCCGCCGGGGCGACCGAATGCGATGGCGAGCGGATCAACGAGGATGTCGCCGCGCTGCGCCAGGCGAGCAGCTTCGATCCCGGCCTGCCGCTGCTCAATCCTTACTGCCTGAAGAGTCCGATCGCGCCCCACATTGCCGCCGCCGACGAGGGCGTGCGCATCGAGCCGGCGCAGATACTGCGGGCATTCGAGCAGCTGCGGCAGCGGGCCGACTGCGTGCTGGTCGAGGGCGTCGGCGGCTTTCGCGTACCCCTGGACCAGGACTACGACACGGCAGATCTCGCCGGCGAGCTCGACCTGCCGGTCATCCTCGTCGTCGGCCTGCGCCTGGGATGCATCAATCACGCCCTGCTCACGACCGAGGCGATCGCGCGCCGCGGCCTCGTGCTGGCGGGCTGGGTTGCCAACCAGGTCGATCCGGCGATGTTGCGACGGCAGGAGAACGTCGAGGCCTTGCGCTCGCGCATCGCCGCCCCGCTGCTCGGGCTCGTCCCGTGGCAGTCCTCGCCCGACGCCGCCGTGGCGGCACGGCTGCTGCGCCTGCCCGACTGAACCGCCGGCTCTACCCCGCGCTCCTGCAGGGGGTGGCTAGGCGTAAGCCCGACGGCGCAGTTGCTCGAAGAGGCAGATCGCGACGGCTGCACCGACGTTGAGCGACTCGATCGCGCCCGCCATCGGGATCGTGACCAAGCCGTCTGCCGCGGCCACCAGGGCGGGCGAGAGACCCTGGCCCTCGGCGCCGAACATCCATGCGACCGGTCCGTCGAGTTCGATCTCGTACAGCGGACGGGCCGCAGGCGCGAGCGCAGTCGCGAGCCGCGGCCCCGGGAAGCCCTCGAGCACTGCCAGGGCATCGACCTGCTCATGCACGCGCAGGACGAAATGCGCGCCCATGCCGGCGCGCAGCACGCGCGGAGACCAGGCCTGGGCACAGCCCTCGGTGAGCAGCACGTCCCGGACGCCGGCCGCCGCAGCCGTGCGCAGGATGCTGCCGAGATTGCCCGGGTCCTGCACGGCGTCGAGCACGACCACCGTGTCGGCAAACGCCCCGGGCGTCGGCGCACGAGGAAGATCGATCAGCGCGAGCAGCCCCGATGGCGCATCTACCGGGCTGACATGCGAGAACAGGGTATCGGGCAGCAGGACGCATGGCAGATCGGCTGCGACACCTGCCCGCACGGCGGCAATTTCCGCTCGCGCGGCCCCGCTCTCCGACACCACCAGCGCCTTGAGCGGCCAGTTTGCGTGCACGGCCGCCTCGACCAGATGGAGGCCGTCGAGCACCGTCTCGCCGTGCTTGCGCCGTTCCCGCGCCGACCCCGCGAGGCCATGAAGCTTCTTTACCAGCGGATTGTCGCGTGAGCTGACGAGCTTCATCGACGTTCGATAAGCTTGCGGACCGGCGCGAAGCTGCGGCGATAGAAGTCGGCCACGCCATGGCGCTCGATGGCGGCCAGGTGGGCCGCGGTCGGGTAGCCCTTGTGGCCGGCAAGGCCGTACTGCGGATAACGCCCATCGAGGACGCGCATCGCTTCGTCGCGCGCCGTCTTGGCCAGAATCGATGCCGCGGATATCGACGGCTCGGTGGCATCGCCCTTGACGATGGCGCGCGCGGGGTACGGCAGCGTCGGACAACGATTGCCGTCGATGCGCACCTCCTCCGGTGCCACGTCGATCGCCGCCACCGCGCGCTGCATCGCCAGCATCGTCGCCTGCAGGATATTGAGGCGATCGATCTCCTCGACACTGGCCTCGGCCACTGCCCACGCCAGGGCCCGCTCGCGAATCAGGGGCGCGAGGTGCTCGCGCGCGCGCTCGGACAGTTTCTTGGAGTCGTCGAGGCCCTCGATCGGCCGCGCCGGGTCGAGGATCACCGCGGCGGCGACGACCGGACCGCACAGCGGTCCCCGCCCGGCCTCGTCGACGCCACAGACGAGCGCCGCGGAGCCGCCGGCGGCAAACAAGGGCAGGCTGGCCTGGCTGCTCATGCCACCCTGGCGCCGAGATAGGGCAGGATCGCGGCCGCCGCCTTCGCTGCGGTGTCCTGTCGCAAGCTCAGGTGCAGTTCGGTAAAGCGCTGCGCCAGCGCCTCGCAGGCAGCGGCATCGTTGAGCCAGTCGTCGACGGCGTCCGCGATCCTGTCGGGGCTCGCATCACCCTGCAGCAATTCGGGGACGATGCTCTCGTTGCACAGGATGTTGGGCAAACCCACCCAGGGCAGATAGGCCAGGCGCTTCATCAGGCGATACTGGAAATCC
>JBFGUQ010000155.1:0-6247 GCA_041565515.1 Rhodocyclaceae bacterium
ATCGTCAAGAACAAGGAAGAAGGCAATGCCGAAGCAGGCAAGCGGGCCGAAGATCGTCGCGATTGACGCGGCGGGGAAGCGCACGCGCGTCAAGGCCGAGCGGCTGGAGATCGACTTCGGCGCCGAGCGCCGGCTGGTGCTCTCCTTTCCCGCGCACGGCTGGGGCGAGCTCGAGATCGAGGCCGATGCCGGCAGCGACGACGCGGTCCCCGTCATCTCGGTGCAAGCTGCCGCGTGCAATGTGCTCACCATGCGCATCGACGTCCATCACGACCTGCTGCCAGTGGAGTCGATCGACCTGCCCGAGACCCTGCCCCCGCCGGTGCTGAAGCTGGCGGTCCAGAAGGCGCTCGAGGGCGGCGACAAGGCGGTGGCGCCGAAGAAGCACCAGATCCGGCGCTGGGCCCAGGCCGCGCTGCGGGGCGACGTGGAGGTGACGGTGCGGCTGGTGGGCGAGGCCGAGGGGCGCGAGCTCAACCGCGAATATCGCGGCAAGGACTACGCCACCAACGTGCTCACCTTCACCTACGGCGAGGGCACCGAGATCCCGGCGGTCGCGAGCGCCGACGTGCACGGCGGGCCCCTGGTGGGCGACCTCGTGCTGTGCGTGCCGGTGGTGGTGCGCGAGGCGGCGGAGCAGGGCAAGACGGTCGAAGGGCACTTCGCCCATCTGGTGGTGCATGGTATGTTGCACCTGCAGGGGCATGACCACGAAGTGGAAGACGATGCCGTGCGCATGGAAGCGCTGGAGCGGCAAATCATGGCCGGGCTCGGCTACGCCGACCCATACGCGTGAAACAGGAGACGCCTGAACCCAAAATGGACAGTTCCTCTGGTAAACCGTCGTTAATCGAGCGACTTTCGGCCTTTCTCTCGCGCGAGCCGGAAGATCGCGAAGAACTCCTCGCGCTGCTCTACTCGGCCTACGAGCGCAACCTGCTGGATGCCGATGCCCTCTCCATCATCGAGGGCGCCCTGCAGGTCTCCGACATGCAGGTGCGTGATGTGATGATCCCCCGCGCGCAGATGGACTGCATCCACCTGGACGAACCGATGGACGTCGTCGCCGGCGTCGTCATCGACACTGCCCACTCGCGCTTCCCCGCGATCGGCGACGGCAAGGACGACGTCGCCGGCATCCTGCTGGCGAAGGACCTGCTGCGCTACTACGCCGGGCGCGAATTCGACCTGCGCGACATGCTCCGCCCCGCGGTCTTCGTGCCCGAGTCCAAGCGCCTGAACGTGCTGCTGCGCGAATTCCGCGTCAGCCGCAACCACATGGCGATCGTCGTGGACGAGTACGGCGGCGTGGCCGGCCTGGTCACGATCGAGGACGTGCTCGAGCAGATCGTCGGCGACATCGAGGACGAGTTCGACTTCGACGAGGCCGGTGACAGCATCCGCCTCGACCACAGCGGCCGTTACCGCGTAAAGGCGACGACCGAGATCGAGGACTTCAACGAGGCCTTCTCCACCGATTTCAGCGACGACGAGTACGACACCGTCGGCGGCCTCGTCATCCGCCACTTCGGCCGCTTGCCCAAGCGCGGCGAGTCGGTGGAGCTGGAGGGCCTGAAGATCCAGGTGCTGCGCGCGGACAGCCGGCGGGTGCACACCCTGCTGGTCGAGCGCGTACCGGTGCCCGACACCCTCGACGAGTGATGGTCCGGCATCGCTTGGGCGCGCTGCTCGCGGGCGGCGCGTCGGTGCTGGCCTTCGCCCCCTTCGGCCTTGCGCCGCTCGCCTTCGCGAGCCTGGCCGTGCTGGCTTTCCTGCTCGACCGCGCACCGCGCCCGAGAGACGGTTTCGCGCTCGGCTTCGCCTGGGGCTTCGGTGCCTTCATCGGCGGCGTGTCCTGGCTCTACATCGCGCTGCAACGCTACGGCGGCATGCCGGTGCCGCTGGCAGCGCTGGCGATCGCGTTGCTGTGCGCCTACCTTGCGCTCTATCCGGCGCTTGCCGGGATGCTGTTCGTGCGCCTGCGCCGTGGCGGCGTGCTGGCGCGGGCAATCCTGTTCGCCGGCCTGTGGGTGGTGGTGGAGTGGCTGCGCGGGGTGGTGTTCACCGGCTTTCCGTGGCTCGCGATCGGCTACTCGCAGTCGCCGCCGAGCCCGCTGGCCGGGTTCTTTCCGCTGCTCGGCGTGTACGGGGTCGGCGCGCTCGTGGCGCTGCTCGGCGCGCTCGTCGCCTTTGCCGACTGGCGCCGGGCGAGCAGCCTGTGGCGCCCGGCGGCGGTGGCGGCGGTGGTCGTCGCCTGCGGGGCGGGCCTGCTCGGGCGGGCGTGGACCGCGCCCACCGGCGCGCCGCTGTCGGTGGCGCTGGTGCAGACCAACTTCGAGCAGAGCCTGAAGTGGAGTCCGGCGCATTTCACCGCGGTGCTGGAGGACAATGCCCGCCTGGTGCGCGACAACCCGGCGACGCTGGTGGTGCTGCCCGAGACCACCCTGCCGACGCTGGCCGACCGCCTGCCGGCGGGCTATCTCGACCTGCTCGGCGAGACCATGCGCGCCCACGGCGGCGACCTCGTGCTCGGCGTATTCCGGCGCGACGCCGACGATCGCATCTACAACGGCGCGATCAGCCTCGGCCAGGGGCCGATGCAGGTCTATGCCAAGCAGCACCTCGTGCCCTTCGGCGAATACTCGCCGCCGCTGTTCGGCTGGTTCTACCGCCTGGTCGACATCCCGATGTCGGACCAGACCCGCGGCGCGCCCGACCAGGCGCCGATGGCCTTCGGCGACCAGCGCGTCGCGCTCAACATCTGCTACGAGGATCTGTTCGGCGCCGAGCTGATCCGGGCCTTGCCGCAGGCGACGCTGATGCTCAACATCTCCAACCTCGCCTGGTACGGCGACTCGCTGGCGCAGCCGCAGCATCTGCAGGTCGCACGTGCCCGCGCGCTCGAGACCGGCCGGCCGATGTTGCGCTCGACCAATACCGGCATGACGGCGCTGGTCCAGCCCGACGGCTCGGTGAGCGCGGTACTGCCCGAATTCGAGCAGGGCGTGCTGCGGGCCGAGGTGCGCGGCTACGCCGGCATGACGCCGTACGCGCGCTGGGGCGACCGGCTGGTGCTCGGCCTGGCGCTGCTCGCCATCGTCGCCTGTGCCGGCCTGCGCCCGCGTCGGCCCGAACCCCGGTAAAATCTTCGTCTTTGTGTATTCGCTGCGCGGCCCGGAGGCCGCCCGAGACCATGTCAACTGAAACCCATCACGTCAAACCGACCTTCCAGCAGGTCATCCTGACCCTGCAGCAGTTCTGGGCCGAGCGCGGCTGCGTCGTGCTGCAGCCCTTCGACCTCGAAGTGGGCGCCGGCACCAGCCACACCGCCACCTTCCTGCGCGCGATCGGCCCCGAGCCATGGAACGCGGCCTACGTGCAGCCCTCGCGCCGCCCCAAGGACGGGCGCTACGGGGAGAACCCGAACCGGCTGCAGCACTATTACCAGTTCCAGGTGGTTCTCAAGCCTTCGCCGCTCGAGTTCCAGGAGCTGTACCTGGACTCGCTGCGCGCGCTCGGCATCGACCCCAACGTCCACGACATCCGCTTCGTCGAGGACGACTGGGAGAACCCCACGCTCGGCGCCTGGGGCCTGGGCTGGGAAGTGTGGCTGGACGGCATGGAGGTGACGCAGTTCACCTATTTCCAGCAGGTCGGCGGCCTCGACTGCAAGCCGGTGCTGGGCGAGATCACCTACGGTCTCGAGCGCCTGGCGATGTACCTGCAGGGCGTCGAGAACGTGTACGACCTGGTGTGGGCGGTGCATCCGGACGGCACGCAGGTGAGTTACGGCGACGTCTTCCATCAGAACGAGGTCGAGCAGTCCACCTTCAACTTCGAGCACGCCAATGTCGACTTCCTGTTCTCGCTGTTCGGCAACTACGAGGCCGAGGCGAAGCGGGTGATCGAGCTCGGACTGGCCTTGCCGGCCTACGAGATGGTGCTCAAGGCGGGGCACACCTTCAACATGCTCGACGCCCGTGGCGCGATCTCGGTGACCGAGCGCGCGGCCTACATCGGTCGCATCCGCAACCTGTCGCGGGCGGTCGCGCAGGCGTATTTCGAATCCCGCGAGGCGCTCGGCTTTCCGATGCTGCCCGCAGCAAAGAAGGAGGCCGCATGATGACGGCCCGCACCCTGCTCGTCGAACTGCTCACCGAGGAACTGCCGCCGAAGGCGCTGCCGCGTTTGGGCGAGACCTTTGCCGGCAAGATCGCCGCAGGGCTGAAGGCACGCGGCCTGGTCGCCGCCGATGCCTCCTTCCGCAGCTTTGCCAGCCCGCGGCGACTGGCCGTCACGGTGGCGCAGGTCGCCGCCGAGGCCGCGTCGAAGGAAGTCACCGAGAAGCTGATGCCGGTGTCGGTCGCGCTCGATGCCGAGGGCCGGCCCACGCCTGCGCTGCTGAAGAAGATGGAGGCGAAGGGGATCGCCGTCGACGCCGTCGCGAGTTTCGAGCGTCGCATGGACGGCAAGGCCGAGGCGCTGTTCCACACCGCGGTCGTGCCCGGCGCGAAGCTGGCCGACGTGCTCGCGACGGTCGTCACCGAGGCGGTCAAGGCCTTGCCGATCCCGAAGGTGATGCGCTGGGGCGACGGTGAGGCGACCTTCGTGCGCCCGGTGCACAAGCTGATCATGCTGCACGAGGCCGACGTGGTGCCGGGTCGCGTGCTGGACCTGGAGGCCGGGCGCACGACGCGCGGCCACCGCTTCATGAGCCGCGGCGACATCGACATCGCCACCGCCGAGGCCTACGAGCCGACCCTGCTCGCCGAGGGCAAGGTGATCCCGGATTTCGCCGAGCGCCGCGCCGAGATCGAGCGCCAGCTGCTGGCGGAGTGCGGGCGCCAGGGCGCGCGCATGGACGACTACGCCGACCTCCTCGACGAGGTCACCGCGCTGGTCGAGCATCCGACGGTCTATGTCGGCGAGTTCGAGGCCGAGTTCCTCGCCGTGCCGCAGGAGTGCCTGATCCTGACGATGCGCGCGAACCAGAAGTATTTCCCGCTGTTCGACGGCGCGGGCAAGCTGCTCAACCGCTTCCTGATCGTGTCCAACATGCGTCCGTCCGATCCGGCGAACATCGTCGCCGGCAACCAGCGCGTGGTGCGGCCGCGCCTGGCCGACGCGCGTTTCTTCTTCGAGCAGGACAAGAAGCACAAGCTCGAGACCCGCCTGCCGCGCCTCGCGCCGGTGGTGTATCACAACAAGCTCGGCTCCCAGCTCGAGCGCGTCGAGCGCCTCGAGGGCCTGGCCGGCGCGATCGCCTCTCAGCTCGGTGCCGACGCCTCGGCGGCCAGGCGCGCCGCGCGCCTGGCGAAGGCGGACCTGGTCACCGACATGGTGGGCGAGTTCCCCGAGCTGCAGGGCACCATGGGCCGCTACTACGCGCTCGCCGACGGCGAGGGCGAGGTCGTCGCCGACGCCATCCAGGCCCACTACCAGCCGCGCTTCGCCGGCGACGCCCTGCCCGCGGGCAACGTCGCCGCGGCGGTGGCGCTGGCCGACAAGCTCGACGCCCTGGTCGGCTTCTTCGGCATCGGCCTGGTGCCGACCGGCGACCGCGACCCCTTCGCCCTGCGCCGCGCCGCGCTCGGGGTCCTGCGCATCCTGATGGAGACTCCGCTGCCGCTGCAGTTGCCGCGCCTGATCGATGCCGCCGCGGCCGGCTTCAAGCCCGGCCTGCTCGGCGCCGAGGGCCATGCCGAGCAGTTGCAGGAGTTCATGTTCGAACGCCTCAAGAACATGCTGCGCGAGTCGGGGCGCGATGTGTCCGTGATCGATGCGGTGCTCGCCCTCAGGCCCGCACGCATCGACCTCGTGCCGGCCAAGCTCGCCGCGGTCGAGGCCTTCCGGGCGCTGCCAGAGGCCGAGGCGCTGGCGGCGGCCAACAAGCGCATCGTCAATATCCTGAAGAAGGCCGAAGGCACGCCGGGCGAGCCCGATGTCGCGCTGCTGCAGGAAGATGCCGAGAAGGCCTTGTTCCGCCAGGTGAACGACGTGGCACCGCTGGTGCGCTCCCACGTCGCCAACGAGGACTACACGGATGCCCTGTGCGCGCTCGCGGGCCTGCGCGCGGCGGTGGACACGTTCTTCGACGACGTCATGGTGATGGCGGAGGAGCCGATGACGCGCCAGAATCGCCTCGCGCTCCTCGCCCAGCTCGCCGGTCTGATGAACCAGGTCGCAGACATCTCGCGGCTGTCGGCCTGATGCTCCGGCAGCCCGGCCGCCAACCGACCGGGCTGCG
>JBFGUQ010000156.1:0-6243 GCA_041565515.1 Rhodocyclaceae bacterium
CATGCGCTCGCCCATTTCGCTCGCGCGGGCGAGCATCGACTCCTTGAACTTCGCCCACGCCGGCTGCTGCTCCGACGTCAGCGCCAGCGCCAACTCGAGACGCGCAAGCTGCGTGCCGGCACGGTCGGCGATTCGTGCGCTCATTTGCTCCGGCGCCATCTTGTGCCAGCCACTCCGGCCGCCGTCGGGCCCGTGGCGGTCGCAATCGCCGCCGCGCGCCAGGACGGCAGAGGCGCCGAGCGCGCTGGTGGCGATGAGGGCGGTGGCGATCGAGGTTTTCATCCAGGTCTTCATGGTGGTTCTCCTTTTGGGTTCAGCGCCCGTTCGTTCGGGCGACGGAGCCATTTGAACACCCGGATGTAAGCCCCATTTGTCGGCAAAGCCCCTTATTGCATGCCCATGTCTCGACACGGCACCCCGATACGCTGGGATACAAAGCGACGCCCGGCCGGCCGTAAGATGCAGCCCATGGAGAGAACTGCATGAACAGCACGCAAGACCACATCCTGATCGTCGACGACGACCGCGACATCCGTACCCTGCTAGCGGACTACCTCGAGAAGCAGGGCCTGCGCTGCACCACCGCTGCCGACGGGCGCGAGATGAAGGCTGCGCTCGATCATCACCGCGTCGACCTGATCGTCCTCGACCTCATGATGCCGGGCGAGGACGGTCTCACCCTGTGCCGCAACCTGCGGGCGGCGGGCGGCCCGCAGGCGAACACGCCGATCCTGATGCTGACCGCGCGCGGGGAGGACATGGACCGGATCCTCGGCCTCGAGATGGGCGCCGACGACTACCTCGCAAAGCCCTTCGTGCCGCGTGAACTCTACGCTCGCATCCGCGCGATCCTGCGCCGTGCGCGCGCGCTCCCGCCCAACCTCGACTCGGCACCGCCGGCCAATGCGCGCGAACTGCGCTTTGCCCACTGGCGGCTCGACACGGTCAGTCGTCACCTGATCGACGCCGCCGGCACCGTGGTGGCGCTGTCGGGCGCGGAGTACCGGATGCTCGGCGTCTTCCTCGCCCATCCGCAGCGGGTGCTGTCGCGTGACCAGTTGATGGAACTGACGCAGGGCCGCGAGGCCGACGTATTCGACCGCTCGATCGACCTGCTCGTGAGCCGCCTGCGCCAGCGCCTGGGCGACAATGCGCGCGAGCCCGCCATCATCAAGACCGTTCGCAACGAGGGCTATGTGCTCGCCGCCGAAGTCACCGCCGTCGGCGATGCGGGCGAGCCGGGCAAGCCATGAGCCTGCCGTGGCCACGCAGCCTGTTTGCGCGCCTGATGCTGATCTGGCTGGTGGGCATCGCGGTGGTGCTGAGCGTGAGCATTGCCCTGTTCGTCGGCGAGCGCGAGCGCATCGGCCGCGCGGCGCTGTTCGACGGCATCGCGCAGGAAATCGCCGCCACCACCGACGTGCTCGATCGCCTGGCGCCGCAGGAGCGCGAGCGCTGGATCGACGAACTAGGCCGGCGGCGCCTGCGGTTCGCGCTGCGACCGCCGGCCGAAGACCTGCAGACGCTGCCGGGAAACCACCCCCTGCTGCTGGCATTGCGCGAGGCCATGCCGCAGCGCGCCGTCGAGCTGCTCCATGTGCACAACCGAAGGGGGATGCCACACCCGGTCGTGGCCGCCTCCTTGCGCCTGTCCGACGGGACGCCGCTGCAGGTCCGCCTGCCGGGCCTGCCGCCGGCGGCGGTCATGGCGCCGCCGGCGCCCGCTCGCCTGTTCGCGGCACTTGCGGCACTGGTAGGCGGCGTGAGCCTGCTTGCCTGGATTGCGGTGCGGCTGGCAACCCGCCCGCTCTCGCGCATGGCGGCGGCCGCACGCGCCCTCGGCGAAGACCCCGAGCATGCGCCGATGCCCACCACCGGTCCCACCGAGGTCGCCCAGGCCGCCAATGCCTTCAACCAGATGCAGCAACGCATCCGCGAACACGTCGGCGAGCGCACCCGCATCCTCGCCGCCATTTCGCACGACCTGCAGACGCCCATCACCCGCCTGCGGCTGCGCGCAGAGCTGGTCGATGACGAACCCCTGCGTGCGCGCATCCAGTCAGACCTCGACGCGATGCAGGCCCTGGTCGAGGAAGGCCTGGCCTACGCGCGCAGCATGGACGAGAAGGCCCCCGCGCAGCCGATCGACCTCGCCGGCCTCGCCCAGGCGCTTCGTGACGACGCCCGGGACATGGGTTGGCAGGTCGAACTGAGCACCAGCGTGCGGCACCCATTTGCCGGCCAGCCCAACGCCTTGCGCCGCGCGCTGTGGAACCTGATCGAGAACGGGGTGAAATTCGGCGGGCGGGCGGACATTTCCGTGCAGGAGCACGACAGTGGCTTCGAGGTGCGCATACGCGATCACGGCCCTGGCCTGCCCGAGGCCGAACTCGACAAGGTGTTCGAGCCCTTCTACCGCACGGAATCGTCGCGCAGCCGCGAAACCGGTGGCTCCGGCCTCGGGCTCGCGATCGCACGCAACCTGCTGCGCGCCCAGGGCGGCGAGGTGCGCCTCGTGAATCACCCCGACGGCGGCCTGGAAGCCGTCGTCGCGCTGCCCCGGGTCGGCTAGGCGACGCGGCGGCGCGCGCTGCGTTCCCGGTCGTGCGCGTCAAGCATTGGATTGAGCCCTGCCAATGCGAGCGCTATAGTGATAGTTCCGAGTGTCAACCTGACAGAGGCCACCATGATCAGCACCGACCACAGCGAAAATCTGGTTGCCGTCACCGTCTTCGGCGAATTCACCCTTGCCGATTACAAGGAGTTCGAGGAGGTCGTGAACTTCAAGGTGCAGTTCGAGGGGCAGGTGGATCTGCTCTTCGACCTGCGCCAGATGATGGGCTTCACCCTCGACGTGGCGTGGGAGGAGATCAAGTTTTCCCGCAAGCACTCGCACGATTTCCGCCGCATCGCGGTTCTCACCGAGGACCAGTGGCTGACCTGGAGCGCCTGGCTGTCGCAGCTCTTCGTCGACGCCGAGGTACAGGTCTTCGGTGAAGAGGACGCCGCCCGCGCGTGGCTGGGCGAGACGGCAGAGGCTGCACCATGAGTGCTTCCTATGTCGGGCTCATCGGCGCGATGGACCTGGCGCAGCGCATCAACGACCCCGACTGGGTCGTGTGCGACTGCCGCTTCGACCTGGCCAACCCGGCATTCGGCTACGAGGCCTATCTCGCGGGGCACGTGCCCGGCGCCTTCTTTCTGGATCTCGATACCGACCTGTCGGGCCCGAAGACCGGCCAGAACGGCCGCCACCCCCTGCCCGATCCTGCGCGCCTGGCGGCCCGGCTGGCCGAGTGTGGTATCGGCAACCACACGCAGGTGGTCGCCTACGATGACGCCGGCGGCATGTTCGCTGCCCGCCTGTGGTGGATGATGCGCTGGCTCGGACACCACCGGGTGGCGGTGCTCGACGGCGGCTTCCAGGCCTGGGGCCGTGCAGCCCAGGCCCTCAGCACCGAGTTGCCCGAGCCGGTGCCGGCCACCTACACGATCTCTCCCTGCCCTGGTCGCGTCGACGCCGATTACGTGGCCGCACACCTGTCGAAACCCGACATGCTGCTGATCGACGCCCGCAGCCCGGACCGCTTCCGGGGCGAAAACGAAGCGCTCGACCCCGTCGGCGGACATGTCCCCGGTGCGCAGAACCGCTTCTTCCGCAACAACCTGGACCCCACCACCGGCTGTTTCAAGCAGGCATCGGTCCTGCGCGAGGAGTTCGGCGGCCTGCTGGGCGGTCGCAGCCCCCATGAGGTCGTTCACATGTGTGGCTCGGGCGTCACCGCCAGCGTAAACGCGCTGGCGATGGAAACCGCAGGCCTGTCCGGCTCGCAGCTGTATGCCGGTTCCTGGAGCGAGTGGTGCGCCGATCGCGGGCGCCCGGTCGCAACCGGGCCCGGCTGACTTCCCGGGCCCAAGCCATGGCCCTTGCACACGGCTACCAGTCGATCTTCTCCACCGCGCCGAGCGAGCGGCCGAGAAAGCGCTCGCCGATGGTCTGGAAGCGCAGTGGCACATCACTGACGACGAAACGATAGCTCGCGCGCCCCCCGCCGGTGTGGGCTAGGCCTGCCTGCTGCAGGCGCTGAGCGGCGAACTCCGCGGTCGTCAGGGCCGAATCGACCAGTCGGACGCCGGGCCCGGCCACATCGCGAAGGAGGGGCTTGAGCAGCGGATAGTGGGTGCAGCCGAGCACCAGGCTGTCGACCTCCTCGGCCAGCACCGGCCGCAGGTACTCCTGGGCGGTCAGCCGGGTCACAGGGTGATCGAGCCAGCCCTCCTCCACCAAGGGCACGAAGAGCGGGCAGGCCTGAGAATACACGCGCACCGAGGGATCGAGCGCATGCATGCCGCGCGCATAGGCATTGCTGTTTATCGTGGTCGGCGTGCCGATGACGCCGACGCGCCCGCCGCGGGACTGCGCGACGGCCGCGCGGGCGCCCGCCTCGATCACGTCCAGTACCGGGACATCCCGGGCCAGGCGATGCACGATCTCGGCGGCGACCGCGGCCATGGTGTTGCAGGCGATGATCAGCATCTTGACGTCACGCTGCAGCAGGAACTCGGTGATCTGCGTGGTGAAGTGCTCGATCGTGGCGACCGACTTCACCCCATAGGGGACACGCGCGGTGTCGCCAAAATAGACGATGCTCTCGAGCGGCAGCCGCTCCATCAGTGCGCGCACGACGGTGAGCCCGCCGACCCCGGAATCGAAGACGCCGATCGGACGGGACGAGTCCAGCGGGCTCACCATCGGCCGCGCCATACCTTGGCGGCCGCACGACCCCGCAACACCGCTCCCGAACAAGCCCGAACCAGGGTCATTCCAGCACCACTGCGGCAAACTTGCGTTTGCCGACCTGCAGCACCACGGTCTCACCGGCTGCGAGCAGGAGGCTGCGGTCCGCCACACGTTCGCCATTCAGGCGCACCGCCCCCTGTTCGATCATCCGGATCGCTTCCGAGGTGGTCCCGGTGAGGCCGGCCTGCTTGACGACCTGGAACACGGGCAGGCCTTCCGCGCCGACCGCCACTCGCACCTCGGCCAGATCCTCCGGGATCGCGTTGCGCTGGAAACGCGCCTCGAAATCGGCCAGGGCCTCCTCCGCCGCACGCGCGCCATGGAACCGGGCCACGAGCTCCTGCGCCAGCAGCACCTTGACGTCGCGCGGATTGCGCCCGCCCTCGATGTCGGCGCGCAAGGCCGTGATCTCCTCGTTCGAGCGGAACGACAGCAACTCGTAGTAGCGCCACATCAGGTCGTCGGATACCGACATCGTCTTGCCGAAGATCTCCTTCGGCGCCTCGGCGATGCCGATGTAGTTGCCGAGCGACTTCGACATCTTGTTCACGCCGTCCATGCCCTCGAGCAGCGGCATCATCACCACGCATTGCGGCGTCTGGCCATAATGCTTCTGCAATTCCCGGCCCATGAGCAGATTGAAGCGCTGATCGGTGCCGCCGAGTTCTACATCGGCCTTCATCGCCACCGAGTCGTAGCCTTGGCAAAGCGGATAGAGGAACTCGTGAATGGCGATCGACTGGTTGTTGCCATAGCGCTTGGCGAAATCGTCGCGCTCGAGCATCCGCGCCACGGTCTGCTGCGCCGCCAGCCGGATCATTCCCGCCGACCCCAGCCCCTCCATCCAGGCCGAGTTGAAACAGATCTCGGTCTTTTCCGGATCGAGGATCTTGAACACCTGCTCCTGGTAGGTGCGTGCGTTTTCCATGATCTGCTCACGCGAGAGCGGCGGGCGGGTGCTGTTCTTTCCGCTCGGGTCGCCGATCATGCCGGTGAAATCGCCGATCAGGAACATCACCTGGTGGCCGAGTTCCTGGAAGTGGCGAAGCTTGTTGATCAGGACCGTATGGCCCAGATGCAGGTCGGGCGCGGTCGGATCGAAGCCTGCCTTCACCCGCAGCGGGCGCCCGCTCTTGAGCTTGTCGGCCAGTTCGGCCTCGATGAGCACCGCATCGGCACCGCGCTTGATCAGCTCCATCGCCGCCTGAATATCACTCATGCATACTCTCCGAATCCCTTCCCGCGGCAGGGCGAATCTTTGTTAAACTTGCGAAAATTTTTTTGCCCATTCCAGCCACCATGCTCATGAAGGCCAGAAAGACCCGAATTCTAGCCGAACTGCCGGCTCGTCTCCTCACTCGTCCTCGTCCGCTGCTGCTCGCCGGCGTGTTCGGCGTGTCCCTGATGGGGGTCGTCGGCGCAACGGCGGTCGCTCCGCAGAC
>JBFGUQ010000157.1:0-6193 GCA_041565515.1 Rhodocyclaceae bacterium
GATGGCGCCTCACTGACCGTTCGGGCCCGCCGCATCGGGCGACGTTTCGGAGACACGCCATGGTGTCTATGATTTCTACACCATGGCCGTCTTCGTGCCCCCTCTCCTCGATGCCGAGCAGGCCGAGTTCGTCTGCGGCGCCGTGTCGACATGCCGCGCCGCGCCGAGACCGACCTGGAAGACCAGGCAAAGACAGCGCCCTAGGCCCGGGTTCGGCGCGTAGGAAACCGACCCCGGCAAGCAGGTCGGAGGCCAGGCAGTCGTTTCCAAGGCCGCCGACCGGTTGCCGGTTCGAGCAGGCACTAGCGCCTTGCCGATCTGCGGCCGGCGGCGCTCCCGCAAGCAAACGGCTTTCGGCCAAAGCCGTAACGGCAGACATCGGCGACCGCGATCTGCGGCGACTCGATGAAACCGCGCACTTTGAAATGGCCGTGGATGAGCGCGCCGAGTTCGCCGAGACCCGACTCGCCGACGACTCCTCCGCCGAAGCTTCTTTCAGGCTTCGGTCGCCGGCCAGCCCCCTTGGAAAGCCGCGCGCTCCGCGTCGCTCAACGCGAAGGGCAGCATGCCACCGCCTGCGGCTGCCTGCTGCGCGGTTTCGAGCACCGCCATCGTCGCCACCGCCTGAACCGGCGTCACCGGGTTCGTCCCCCGGCCGAGAATCGCGTCCCGCACGCCCGAGTAGTATGGCCGGTAGTCGCCCGCCGGGACCTGCTCGACCATTTCGACGCCGTCGCCCGGGTAGAAGCGCGCGGGTAGCGGATCGACTCCCCAGCCGGCTGCACCCGGCACGAAGCCGGCCTTGAGCTGATCCTCCTGTATGTCGAGGCCGTGCTTCACCCAGCTGCCGGCCGTGCCATGCACCGCAAAACGGGGGATGCCGCCGCCCACCAGCACCGAGGCCGACAGCGTGACCTGCAGCGCGCCGTAATCGAGCTGCACCTGGCACCAGTCGTCGGCCAGGGCGTTGTCGCGATGGCGTCCGAGCAGGCAGCCGATTCGCGTCGGCAGGCCGAATAGCTGCAGCACCTGGTCGACCAGATGGGGGCCGAGATCGAACCAGATGCCGCCGCCGTCCTCTGCCCGCTCGCGCCAGCGATCCCCCACCAGCGGGCGGAAACGGTCGAAGCGCGATTCGACATGCGTCACCCGCCCTATCCGGCCGGCAGCCAACACGGCCCTCAGGCCGAGGAAGTCGCTGTCCCAGCGCCGGTTCTGGAACACGGACAGGAGCTGCCCGATCTGCCCTGCCAGCGCGGCCAGCCCGCGCGCGTCGGCGAGCGTCAGCGCAAAGGGCTTGTCGACGACGACATGCTTCCCTGCGCGCAGGGCGGCGTCGGCCAGCGATGCATGGGTGTCGTTGGGACTGGCGATCACCACCAGGTCGACATCGCTGCGGGCGATGGCATCGAGCGGATCCGCCACCGAGACCGCACCCGGAAGCTCGCGCTCCACCTCGTCACGGCGACTGGTGGCGACGACGGCGAGTTCGAGCCCGGGCGTGGCTCGAATCAGCGGCGAGTGAAAGGTCTTGCCGGCGTTGCCGTATCCGATCAGGGCAACACGCAATTCGGGGGTATCGGTCATGCGGTTCTCGGTCGTCGTGGAAAAACCGGGTCAGGCCCGGCTAAGCGTGGCCTCGAGGTCGGCATGGAACTCGACGCCGCAGCTGAAGCTGCGCGATGCGCCAGGGTCCAGCCGGATCGTGGCCAGGCAGTCGGGGCGGTTGAAGGCATCGGTCATCGTCTCGACCGGCTCGATCGCCACCGAGCGGCGCACGCCGCGCGCGAGCGTGTCGGCGGTGAAGAGGTGCACCAGCCCGCCGCGTTGCCACACCGTCAGGCCGCACCCGCGCATGGGGTCGCGCAGATGGCTGCGGATCGAACCATCGGCGTCGGCTGCTAGGCCGGACAGGCAGACGTCGAGCGCGCTGCCGCCGAGCGCGCGCGCGCGGCGGAAATCGAGATCGGGCCGGGCATCGAGCGATGCATGTGCCTCGCTCGCCGGGAGCGGCATGAGCCTGGCATCGGTGGCGATGTAGGCGCCGGCGGGCACCAGAAGCTCCAGTGCATCGATGCCGGCATCGCCGAAGCGGAAATAGGGATGCCAGCCGGCCGCGTACGGTGCGCTAACCCGGCCTACGTTGGTCGCGGTGATCTCGAGCGCAAGACCGGTGGCGCTCATGCTGGCGAGAATCTCGAGTGTCAGCGCGAAGGGATAGCCGGGGAATGAACCGGGCGCGATGGCGTCGGTGAAGAAACGCAGCTGCGCGCCCTCCTCGCCCACGCGCACGCCGACGAGATTAAGCTCGAGCTCGCGCACGAAACCGTGATAGATCAGCCGTTCGGCCTCGGGTACACCCGGCAGCAGGTCGAAGTCGCGACCATCGTAACGAAAACGCCCGTTCCTGATCCGATTCGGGAAGGGCGCCATGATGCCGTTACGGACGCCGTTCTGCGCATTCAGCTCTTGCGCCGAGGCATAGCCGTCGGTGAGAGACATCAGGCTGCCGCCGAACGGCACCTGCCAGTCGAGCAAAGTCGCGCCGCGGCGCGCGAACACTGCGCAGGCTCCGGTCAGCGTGTCGACCACCTCGACGCCGTCGATGCCACGAAAACGCCCCTCCCCGATGCTGAAGCGCGACGACCCGGCCGCGACGAGTGACGCAGCTTCCGCTTCGGCCGGTCGCAGCGTGGCAGACATGGCCTCTCCTCGCCCGTCCTCCTTGCCGCCATCGTGACTTGCCGGCGGGCCGGTCGAACCTTTCTCCATCGTCGTCTCCGCTGGGCTCGAAACTGCAGACAGATTAACTAAGTTAACTTGCTTTATTAAATTAGATCGAGACTCTGCTGTCAAGCTGGATCGCTGCGGGAATTGAACAAGGGTTAGCCAGGAGGCGCAGATGTGTGCGCTAGCTCGCCAGCTGATCGAGCTGGCTCGCAGTGCAGGACCCACGAACGAGTACGCGGAGTCCCTCCGCTGCGGCAGCGAGCCCGCTCGCCATACGCCGCGCCATATCGACGAGCGAGCGCAGTCGCCATAATGCGGCGGGCCACCCGGCGCTTCCGCTACCTCGGCGTCAGGCCTCGAGCAGATGGCGGGCACATACCTCGTCGGTCACGAGGTCGGTGAACCACTGGCCGCGCAAGGCGGCCAGGGTTCCCGCCGCCTTGCCCTTGCCGCCGGCGACTCCGACCACCGGCCGACTGGCAGGCCGCGGCAGTGGAAGGCTCGTCACGCGCGGCTGGATGGCGGACGGCACCTCCCCGCCCTCGGCATCGATCGGGCGCCCGAGCACCTCCGCCACCGCACCCTGCTGGAGCAGGTCGGCGAGCTCAGCGACGGTGATGAAGCCATCCTCGAGCAGCGCGCAGCCCGGACCGACCGTGCCGATACCGACGAAGGACGCGTCCGCCTGTTTCGACAAGGCCTCGACCACCCTGTAGAGACGGTTGTTGCACCACTGCTTGCGGTCGTCCGCGCTGTCGGCGTAGAGCGGGGCCGGCAGCTGGAAGTGCTTGCTTCGCGCCTTTTCCGCCATCCGCTGCGCGACGTCGTAGGGGTTGGATGAGCCGTCGAGGGCGATCGTCCCGACCAGGGACATGATGCGGTGCTGGGGCCGGTCGATTTCGCCCAACTCGTCGACCGCGGCCTTGAGGGTGCGGCCGGTTCCCACCGCGATCACGGTCGGCTGCTCGCGGGCGAGATAGCGCTCCATGACGCTCGCCCCTGCCACCGCCAGCTTGCGCAGCAGCTCGTCGGCCGTCGCGCCGTCACTGGGCACGACCTCGCAACTGTTCAGCCCGAAGCGCTTCCTGATCGCCTTGGCCAGATCCAGGCAGGCACTGACCTTGTGGTGAACGCGGACCTTGACCAGGCCGTGTCCGACTGCATAGGCCACCAGCCGCTGCGCCACCGGGCGCGAGATGTTCAGCTTCTCGGCGATCTCGTTCTGCGTATTGCCGGCGACGTAGTACATCCAGGCGGCACGGGCCGCGAGATCGAGTTTGTCTTCATCCTTCGACACTTGCCTTGGCTCCTTCCCTGTCCGAGTCCCGACCTGCCGGCGCCAGGCCGCAGGTCGTTGGCTTCCGTTTTCACCGGTCGAGCGTCACCGGCATCGGCGGCGCTCGACCAGACCGTCGCACGCTCAGGCCCGTCCGCCCGGCGCGCAGTGCTGGAACTCCTCACGCAGCAGGGCATACAGGCGCCGGTGACGGGCATGGCGGGTAGCCAGCCGTTCGGCCAGCAAGGGCTCGGGTTCGATGACGTCGTGCACCCGTGGCTTGGTGCACACCTCGGCCGGAGCGGCACCGGTAAGCGCCATGCGCGCCAGCCGCGCTGCGCCAAAGGCGCCGCCGAGGTCGCCTCCGGCCGGGCGGACCAGCGCGACGCCGCTGGCCGCGGAAATGAGCCGGCCCCAGAAGCGACTGCGCGATCCGCCGCCGACGAAGGCGGCCTGGCTCACCGTGTCGCCCGCGGCGCACAGGGCGGCATAGCCGTCGCTCAAGGCGAAGGCCACGCCTTCGAGCACGCTGTACGCCACGGCTGCCCGATCGGTGCCCGAGCCGAGGCCGAAGAAGACCCCCTGGGCGCGCGGATCGTTGTGCGGCGTGCGCTCCCCCGACAAGTAAGGCAGGAACAGGGGTGCGTCCTCGATCACCGCAGATTCGGCCGCCTCGGCGAGCGCCACTTCCGACGCGCTGCCGGTGATGCGCGCGGCCCAGGACAGGCAGCTCGTCGCCGATAGCGTCACCGCCATGTGGCACCAACGCTGCGGCAGCGCGTGCCCGAAGGCATGCACGGCGGCATCGGGGTCCGGCAGGAAGCGGTCGGACGCCGTGAACATCACGCCCGAGGTTCCCAACGACAGCAAGGCGTCGCCCGGCTCGATGACGCCCACCCCGACAGCTGCGGCCGGGTTGTCGCCCGCCCCGGCGGCGACCGTGACTTCGCCGGCGATGCCCCAGTCGCGCCGCAATTCCTCACGCAGCAGACCGCGCGCCATGTTTCCTTCGACCAGCCGCGGCATGTGGCTGCGATCGAGGCCGCTGGCAGCCAGCATGGCGTCCGACCAGTCGCGCCGCCCGACGTCGAGCCACAGCGTGCCGGACGAATCCGATATCTCCGAGACGTGGTCGCCGGTGAGGCGAAGGCCCAGGTAGTCCTTTGGCAACAGGACCTTGGCCACGCGGGCGAAGCATTCGGGCTCGTGCCGGCGCAGCCACAGCAGCTTGGGCGCGGTGAAGCCGCACATCGCCAGGTTGCCGGTGATCTCGCGCGAGCGCGGCACAGCCCGCTCCAGCTCCTCGCATTCGCCGAAGGCGCGACTGTCGTTCCACAGGATCGCCGGGCGCAGCACGCGATCCGCGGCGTCAATGAGCACGGCCCCGTGCATCTGGCCCGACAGGCCGATCGCGGTCACCGAACTCAGTGCCTGCCGGGCGGACGCGCGAAGCTGCTTCACCGCATCGCAGGTCGCCTGCCACCAGTCCTCGGGCGCCTGCTCGGACCACAGCCGCTGCGGACGCGAAAGCTGCAGCTTGACGCCGGCGCGGGCGACGCAGCGCTGCGCATCGTCGACCAGCACGGCTTTTACTTCCGAGGTTCCGAGATCGATGCCTAGGTACATGGGGTCCGTGTTCCACGTCAGGGTGGGCGTGAGGTACGCATCGTGGGGTACGCATCGGGCAGCCGGCACGTCCGGCAAGGCTATCGGCTGCACTGTGCCTTGGCAACATGGACAACGCCGACAGCAGGGGCGAAGGGCAATCGGTGGCGCCAGTTGACAGGTTCCCGAAATGGGGCGATCATTTGCCCATCAGTTGAACAAATGATCGCACAAGCAGGATCAATCGCAGTCCAGCAGCCCAAGGCCGGCCGCCCCGGGCGCCACCACCGAAGCAGGTCTTTCGAGTCACACAAGGAGACATACAGTGAAAACCACTCAAGCCAAGCACAGCGTAGCCAGCCTCTTCCGCAAGTCCGCCGTGGCGATCGCGCTCGCTGCCGGCGCGCTCAGCGCTTCTGCCGCCACCACGGTCACGGTCGCGTCGCTGAACAACCAGGACATGATCGCGCTGCAGAAGCTGTCGGCCACCTTCGAGAAGGAGAACCCGGACATCAAGCTCAACTGGGTGATCCTGGAGGAGAACGTGCTGCGCCAGCGCGTCACCACCGACATCGCCACCGA